>NZ_JBSGTR010000051.1:0-43452 GCF_053607505.1 Rhodococcus sp. NPDC055112 | reverse complement strand
CTGCCAGAACGCGTGCATCAAGTCCTAACGACCAGGTGCCGCGATCTGTTCCCGACCGGTGCCGACGCGAGGCAGGCCCCGGGAACCGTGCGGTTTCCGGGGCCTGCCTCGTCGCACGAGGATCTAGTCGTCGTCGCCCATCGCTCCCGGCGCGGTCTTGGAGACCTGCATCAGGAACTCGAGGTTGTTCTTGCTCTTCTTGAGCCGGTCGATCAGCAGATCGATCGCCTGGTGCGAGTCCAGGCCGGACAGCACCCGGCGCAGCTTGTGCAGCACCGCGGCCTCGTCCGGGTTGAGCAGCAGCTCGTCCTTACGGGTGCCGGACGGGTTGACGTCGACCGCAGGGAAGACCCGACGCTCGGCGATCTTGCGATCGAGCTTGAGCTCGGCGTTACCGGTGCCCTTGAACTCCTCGAAGATCACGGTGTCACCGGTGGAGCCGGTCTCGACCATCGCGGTGGCGATGATCGTGAGCGAGCCGCCGTTCTCGATGTTGCGGGCCGCGCCGAGGAACCGCTTCGGCGGGTACAGCGCGGTCGAGTCGACACCACCGGACAGGATTCGTCCCGAGGCAGGCGACGAGTTGTTGTACGCGCGACCCAGTCGGGTGATCGAGTCGAGCAGCACGACGACGTCCTTGCCCTCCTCGACCAGGCGCTTGGCCCGCTCGATGGCGAGCTCGGCGACCGAGGTGTGGTCTGACGGCGGCCGGTCGAAGGTCGAGGCGATGACCTCACCCTTCACCGAACGCTGCATGTCGGTGACCTCTTCCGGACGCTCGTCGACCAGGACGACCATCAGGTAGCACTCGGGGTTGTTCGTGGCGATGGCGTTCGCGATCGCCTGCAGCACGCTCGTCTTACCGGCCTTCGGCGGGCTGACGATGAGGGCGCGCTGACCCTTACCGATCGGCATCACCAGGTCGATGACACGGGTGGTGAGGATGTTCGGCGTGGTCTCAAGGCGCAGACGCTGGTTCGGGTACAGCGGCGTCAGCTTGCCGAACTCGGGCCGCCGCTTGGCCGCCTCGACGTCGCCGCCGTTGACGGTGTCCAGGCGGACCAGCGGGTTGAACTTCTGACGCTGGCTGCCACCGCCGCCGCCGCCCTCACCCTCACGGGCGACGCGGACGGCACCGGTGATGGCGTCGCCGCGACGGAGTCCGTTCTTGCGGATCAGGTTCATCGAGACGTACACGTCGTTCGGGCCCGCCAGGTAACCGGAGGTCCGCACGAAGGCGTAGTTGTCGAGCACGTCGAGGATGCCCGCGACCGGCTGCAGGACGTCGTCTTCGCGGATCTCCAGGTCGCGGTCGGCGCCTGCGCCGCCGCCCTCGCCGCGGTCGCGTCCACGACGGCGCTCACGGAACCGGCGTCCCCGCCGACCCCGGCCGTCCTCGTCCTCGCCGCCACGGTTGTCGTTGCGACCCTCGCCACGCGGGCCGTTGCCGCTCTGGCCGCGGTCGCCCTGGTTGCGCTCACCCTGGCCACGCTCGCCCTGGTTGCGCTCACCCTGGCCACGCTCGCCCTGGTTGCGGTCGCGACGGTTGCGCTCGCCGCCCTGTTCCTGGCGTCCACCCTGGTCCTGACGGGGCTGACGGTCGCCGCCCTGCTCGGCCGCGGGGGCCGACGACTCACCCTGCTCGGGCGAGCCGGCCTGGCGAGACGACCCGCGGCGCTGCCGGTTTCGGCGGCCACCCTGCTCGCCCTCGGCGGACTCGGCAGGCTGCGCGGCCGGACGCTCGGTGGTGGCGGGGGCCGACTCGGCGGCGGGGGCAACCTCGGCGACCCGCTGCGGCGCTGTCGCGACCTCGCTCGCCGCGGCCTCGACGGGAGCCGTCTTGGGCGCCGTCTTGGTGGCAGTGGAGCCGCCCTGACGCTCCTTGATGGCCGCGATCAGGTCACCCTTGCGCAGGCCGGACGTTCCCTTGATGCCGAGCTCGGTCGCGAGTCCGCGCAGCTCGGCCAGCACCATGCCGGACAGGCCGGCACCGCGCCGGGCCTCGGCGCGCTTGGTGGAGGCTGCCACCGCGTCGCCGGTGGCTTCTGAAGTTCGTGCAGTACCGCCGGCCTGGCTCGCCGCGGAGTCAACCGGGGAATCGAGAGCAGGTGTGGCGATCAGGTCCGTATCGGTCACGGAGATCCTTTCCTTCCCTCGCTCGCGCGGCGCGTGTCGAGGGTTCGTCCCGAAGCTCAGCTCACTCGCTGAACTCGGTGGTGCCGGACGTGTTCGCTGGATGGAACTATCGGCTCGTCCGCCCCCGTGGCCTCTCGAACAGGCACGTTCCAAGTCGATCACCGCGGAAATCACGCGAGGGAATCGAGCCAGGTGCGTCTACTCCTGCTTCGGCAGTCCCGGGGTACGGGAGCCAATTCTCGGAATGAATGCCCTGGTAGAACACCGGCGTCTGATGCGCACGATGGGCGAACGACCCTCAGGATAGCCTCCAACCGGGCCGCGGGCAAGGACCGACCCGCCGGTATCGAAGTCCGGTCAGCCGATCAACCGACCTGCACACCGTCCGCCACGGCGAGTTCGAGCACCCTGAGCCCGTCCGCGTCCGCTTTGGCGCGGAGCTCGTCGGGGAACGCCCTTGTCGACAGCGCCAGCACGGTGGGACCCGCGCCCGATACCGTCGCCGCGATGCCTTCCTGCCGCAGGGTTTCGATCCAGCGCGTGGTCAGCGGCAACGCGGACGCCCGCTGGCGCTGGTGCAGCCGATCCTCGGTCGCGGCCATCAGGAGGTCCGGACGACTGGTCAGGGCCACCACGGCCAGCGCTCCCCTGCTGACGTTGAAGGCGGCATCGGCGTGCGGAACCAGTTCCGGGAGCAGGCCCCGCGTCTGCGCGGTCGAGGAACGCTCCGACGGCACCAGCGCCACCACCCGGATGTCGGGGTGCACGTCAAGGCGCACCGCGGCGTAGGTGTGCGGCGAGTCCTCGACGCCGGTGTCTTCGGACCAGGACACCACCGCGCCACCGAGCACGCTCGCGGACGCATTGTCGGGATGACCCTCGAACTCGGAGGACAGCTGGACCAGCTGCTCCTGGGTGAGCGCCAGCGCCGGATCGAGCTTGCTCGCCAGCCCGTTCGCCACCGCGAGCCCGCCGACCGCAGCCGACGCGGACGATCCGAGTCCGCGCGAATGCGGAATCGCATTGCGGCACACCACGTCCAGACCACCGGCCCAGACGCCGATCGACTCGAGTCCCCGCTCGATCGCACGCACGACCAGGTGCGACGGACCCCAGGGCACGTCCTCGGCGCCCTCGCCCTCGACCCGGATCGTCAGCCCCGCATCGGTGGTCGTCACCGTGATCTCGTCGTACAGCGCCAGGGCCAGCCCCAGCGTGTCGAAGCCCGGACCGAGGTTCGCCGTCGACGCGGGCACACGTGCGGTCACGGTGAGCCCGGCGGGCAGCGTCTGAGTCATCGTGCTCCCTCCGATGCGCGGTGCGACCACTAGACGAGCTCGAGCGCCGCGGCAACCGCCACCGGGTCGACCGGGATCGGCTGCACAGCAGGCATTCCCGCGAGCGCCGTGTCGGGATCCTTGAGGCCGTTACCGGTCACGGTGCACACCACGGTCTGCCCCGCGTCCAGCCAGCCCTCCTTGTGAGCGGCGAGCAGGCCGGCCACCGAGGCCGCCGACGCGGGCTCGACGAACACGCCCTCGGTGCGGGCGATGAGCCGGTAGGCCTCGAGGATCTCCTCGTCGGTGGCGGCACGGAAGACGCCGTTCGACTCCTCCTTGGCCGCGACGGCACCGTCCCAGGACGCGGGCGAGCCGATGCGGATGGCGGTGGCGATGGTCTCCGGGTCCTTGACCGGGGCACCGTGCACCAGCGGAGCCGCGCCCGCCGCCTGCACGCCGAGCATGCGCGGACGAACCGAGGTGATCCCGTCCGCGTAGTACTCCGAGTACCCACGCCAGTAGGCGGTGATGTTGCCCGCGTTGCCGACCGGGAGGGCGTGGATGTCGGGCGCCTTGCCCAGCGCATCGCAGATCTCGAACGCCGCGGTCTTCTGCCCCTCGATGCGCACCGGGTTGACCGAGTTCACCAGACCGATGGTCGGGAACTCCGCAGTGGTCTTGCGGGCCAGCTCGAGGCAGTCGTCGAAGTTGCCCTCGACCTGGATGATCTTCGCGCCGTGCATGACGGCCTGGGCCAGCTTGCCCATCGCGATCTTGCCCTGCGGCACCAGCACCGCACAGGTCATGCCCGCGACGGCCGCATAGGCCGCGGCCGAGGCCGAGGTGTTGCCCGTCGAGGCGCACAGCACGGCCTTCTGGCCCCGTGCGAGCGCGTCGGTGACGGCCATGGTCATGCCGCGGTCCTTGAAGGACCCGGTCGGGTTGAGACCCTCGACCTTGAGGTGGACCTCGCACCCGGTGATCTCCGACAGGTGGGCAGCGGGCAGCAGCGGGGTGCCGCCCTCGCGCAGCGTGATCGTCTTCCAGTTCGGCCCGATGGCGAGTCGATCGCGGTACGCCTCGATCAGCCCCGGCCAGGGGGTGTGAACGGGGGTGTGCAGGCGTGGGCTATTCACTGGAACCTTCCAATCGGAGAACACTGGTGACCGCGGTCACGAACTCGAGTTTGCCGAGGGCAGCAACGGTTTCGGACAGTGCCGCGTCGGTCGCCCGATGGGTGACCACGATCAGCCCGGCGCCGTTGCCGATGCCCTCCTGACGGACCGTCGAGATGCTGACGTCGTGCTTGGCGAACTCCGCCGCCACCGCCGACAGCACACCCGCGCGGTCCGCGACCTGCATGTTGACGTAGTAACGGGTGGGGATCTCACCGATCGGCGCGATCTTGAGGTCCGCGTACTTCGACTCACGGGGGCCGCGGCCGCCGTGCACCCGGTTCCTGGCCGCCATCACCAGGTCGCCCATCACGGCCGATGCGGTCGGTGAACCACCGGCGCCCTGTCCGTAGAACATGAGCCGTCCCGCGGCCTCGGCCTCCACCACGACCGCGTTGAACGCGCCGTTCACCGAGGCGAGCGGGTGATCGAGCGGGACAAGGGCCGGGTAGACCCGGGCGGAGATCCGCTCGGAGCCGTCGGCGCCGTTGACCCGCTCGCAGATCGAGAGCAGCTTGACCGTGCAGTTCAGCGACTTGGCCGCCTCGAGGTCCGCCGAGCTGATCTTCGAGATGCCCTCGCGGTACACGTCGGCAGCGGTGACACGGGTGTGGAACGCGATGGACGCGAGGATCGCGGCCTTCGCCGCTGCGTCGTAGCCCTCCACGTCCGCGGTCGGATCGGCCTCGGCATAACCGAGCCGGCCCGCCTCGGCGAGCGTGTCGGCGTAGTCGGCGCCGGTCTCGTCCATCGCGGAGAGGATGAAGTTGGTGGTGCCGTTGACGATTCCGGCGACCTTGTTGACCCGGTCGCCCGCGAGGGACTGGGTCAGGGGGCGGATCACCGGGATCGCGCCCGCGACCGCGGCCTCGAAGTACAGGTCGACCCGCTTGTTCTCGGCCGCCTCGGCGAGCTCGCCGGTGTAGTCGGCCAGCAGCGCCTTGTTCGCGGTGACCACCGACTTGCCCGAGTTGAGGGCGGCGAGGATGAGCTTGCGGGGCACCTCGATGCCGCCGATCACCTCGACGACGATGTCCACGTCCGCGCGCGTGACCAGAGAGTCCGCGTCGGTCGTCAGCAACTCGGCAGGTACCCCGCGGTCACCCTCGATCCGGCGCACGGCGATACCGCGCAGCACCACCGGTGCGCCGACCCGTGCCTCGAGCTCGCGGGCGTGCTCGCGCAGAATTCGCACGACCTCACTGCCCACGTTGCCGAGGCCGAGGACCGCCACACCGATCGCGGCATTGCCACTCGGTTCAGTCATGTTGCTGTACCTCCAAGCTGAGCAGATCTTCCACTGTTTCCCTGCGCAAGATCAGTCGGGACTGACCGTCACGCACCGCAACCACGGCAGGCCGCGTGAGCAGGTTGTAGCGGCTGGACATCGAATAGCAGTATGCGCCAGTGGCGGCGACCGCGAGCAGATCTCCCGCGTTGACGTCCTCCGGCATCCAGGCGTCCCGGATGACGATGTCGCCACTCTCGCAGTGCTTCCCCACCACGCGGGCGACCACCGGGTCGGCCACGCTGTCGCGCGAGACCAGACGCGAGTCGTACTCGGCCTGGTACAGCGACGTGCGGATGTTATCGCTCATCCCGCCGTCCACGCTGATGTATCGCCGAGTTGCGTTGGCACCCAGGCGAACATCCTTGACCGTGCCGACCTCGTACAGGGTCACGGTGCCCGGTCCCGCGATCGCCCGGCCCGGTTCGACGGCAAGGGTCGGAACCGGCAGTCCGGCGAGCGCCGACTCGGTGGCGACGATGTGCGCGAGCTTGGCCGCCAGGTCGTCCACCGGCGGCGGGTCGTCGGTCGCGAGGTACGAGATCCCCATCCCGCCGCCGAGATCGACGATCGAGATCTGCGAGGACTTGTCCACCCCGAACTCGGCGACGATGGTGCGGAGCAGACCGATCACGCGGTGCGCGGCGAGCTCGAATCCGTCGACCTCGAAGATCTGCGAGCCGATGTGGCTGTGCAGCCCGACCAGCCGCAGGTTCTCGGTCGCGAACACCCGGCGGACGGCATCCAGTGCCGACCCGTCCGAGAGCGAGAAACCGAACTTCTGGTCCTCGTGGGCGGTCGCGATGAACTCGTGGGTGTGCGCCTCGACGCCGACCGTGACGCGGATCAGCACGTCCTGCACCACGCCGTGCGCGCCCGCGACGCGGTCCAGCCGATCGATCTCCTGGGTCGAGTCGAGCACGATGTGCCCGACACCCGCGGCCACCCCGGCCTCGAGCTCGGCCACGGACTTGTTGTTGCCGTGCATGGCAATTCGCTCGGCCGGGAAGTTCGCGTGCAGCGCGATCGCCAGCTCGCCGCCGGAGCAGATGTCCAGCGACAGCCCCTCCTCGGCAACCCAGCGGGCGACCTCGCCGCAGAGGAACGCCTTCGAGGCGTAGTGCACCTTGCCGGTGGGACCGAAGGCACGGGCCATGTCGCGGCACCGGGACCGGAAGTCGTCCTCGTCGATGACGAACAGTGGCGTGCCGTACTGCTCCGCCAGCTCGGTGACGGGCACCCCGGCCAGCCGGACCACGCCGTCCTCGCCGCGGGCGGCGTTGCGGGGCCAGACCGCGGTGGGCAGCGCGGTCAGCTCGGCCGCGGATTCCGGCCGCGGCGGCAGTCCGGGCGCGTGCGCGATCTCGGCGTGCTTGGGTCCCGCCGGATGCGCGCTCACATTCGCTCCGGTGCGCTGACGCCGAGCACGGCGAGTCCGTTGGCTAGGACCTGGCGGGTCGCCGCGCACAGCGCCAGCCGGGCCGTGTGCAGATCGCCCGCGGGCTCGTCGCCCTGCGGCAGCACCCGGCAGTCGGTGTAGAACCGGTGGTAGGTGCCTGCCAGTTCCTCCATGTACCGGGCGATCCGGTGCGGTTCCCGCAGCTCGGCCGCCGCGGCCACCACCCGGGGGTACTCCCCGATGGTCCGGATGAGGTCGCCCTCCCTGTCGTGGGTGAGCAGTTCCAGCTTGGGGTTCTCGGTGGAGATGCCCAACTCGGCCGCGTTGCGGCCGAGCGAGGCGAGCCGGGCGTGCGCGTACTGCACGTAGTAGACGGGGTTCTCGCTGGTGGTGCTGGTCCACAGCTCGAGGTCGATGTCCAGGCTCGAATCCACGGAGGACCGGATCATCGCGTACCTGGCGGCGTCGACGCCGATCGCCTCGACCAGGTCGTCGAGGGTGATGACGGTGCCTGCCCGCTTGCTCATCTTCACCGCGACGCCGTCGCGGACCAGGTTCACCATCTGACCGATCAGCACCTCGACGGTGTCCGGGTCGTCGCCGAACGCGGCGGCCGCGGCCTTGAGCCGGCCGATGTAGCCGTGGTGGTCGGCCCCGAGCATGTAGATGCACAGGTCGAAGCCGCGCGAACGCTTGTCCTGGAAGTAGGCGATGTCGCCTGCGATGTACGCCGCGTTGCCATCGCTCTTGATGACGACGCGGTCCTTGTCGTCACCGAAGTCGGTGCTCTTGAGCCACCAGGCGCCGTCCTCCTCATAGAGGTTCCCCGACGTCTTGAGGGTCGCCACAGCCGTCTCGACGGCGCCGGACTCGAAGAGCGAGTTCTCGTGGAAGTACACGTCGAAGTCGGTGCCGAACTCGTGCAGGGTCTTCTTGATGTGGTCGAACATCAGCGCCACGCCGATGGACCGGAACGTCTCCTGACGCTCGTCGGCGGGCAGCGCGAGCGCGTCCGGCCGCTGCCGGACGACCTCGGCGGCGATGTCGGAGATGTACGCCCCCGCGTAGCCGTCCTCGGGCGCCGGGTCGCCGTTGGCCGCGGCGATCAGCGACCGCGCGAACCGGTCGATCTGGGCGCCGTGGTCGTTGAAGTAGTACTCACGGGTGACAGAAGCGCCCTGCGCGGCGAGGATGCGTCCGAGCGCGTCACCGACCGCGGCCCACCTGGTGCCGCCGAGGTGGATCGGCCCCGTCGGGTTCGCCGAGACGAACTCGAGGTTGATTCGCTTCCCTGCCAGCGCCTGGGACGAACCGAAGGCCTCGCCCGCGGCGATGGCGTTCGCGACGATGACGCCCTGGGCTGCCGCGGCCAGTCGGATGTTGAGGAATCCCGGACCTGCCACCTCGACGGTCTCGATGCCGTCGGTGGCGGTCAGGGCGTCGGCCAGCCAGGTCGCCAGTTCGCGCGGATTGGCGCCCGCCTTCTTGCCGACCTGCATGGCCACGTTGCTGGCGTAGTCCCCGTGCTCGGGGTTGCGCGGGCGTTCGACGGCGAGCGTCGCCGGGAGGACGCTCGCATCGAGCCCACGCTCGGCGAGGACCTTCGCGGCGGTCCCTCGGAGCAGTTCGGCAAGGTCGGCAGGAGTCACAGGTATCTATCCTATGGTCTGGCCGTTCACGGCCTGCGCTCAGGCACTGAACGTAGAGTGGTGCCCCGGCGGGACCCACCGCCACCCTGTGACTGTCCCACCACCGAAAGAGCACTCACCGATGCCAAGCGGTTCGGAAAATCGCGGCGCCAAGAACTCGGGCGCCAAGTCAGCCAAGGCCATCAAAGCCGCCAACAAGAGTGCCGGCGGCGCCAAGCCCAAGGCCGGGCTCCCCAAGCAACGCAACATTCCCTGGCTGACCATCGGTGCGGTGGTTGCCGTGCTGGCCCTGATCGCCGTGCTCGCGGTGAACCTGTTCCCGAAGTACCAGGACAAGGCCGAGGCGGACAAGTTCGCGCCGAGCTCCGAGAACAAGGATCCCTCGATCGAGATCGACGGCGTCGTCCGGAACGAGTACCCCCCGGCGCTGCACGTGAGTGCGACGCAGCGGGTGGCCTACGACAAGACCCCGCCGTTCGGCGGCCCGCACGACGCGACATGGGCCACCTGCACCGGCATCGTGTACCCGAACGCGATCCGCACGGAGAACGCGGTGCACTCGCTCGAGCACGGCGCGGTGTGGATCGCCTACAACCCGGACAAGGTCACCGACGATCAGCGTGACGCGCTGGCGGACCGGGTCGACGGCAAGTCCTACATGCTGATGTCGCCGTACCCGGGCCTCGACTCCCCCATCTCCCTGCAGAGCTGGGGACACCAGCTCAAGGTGGACGACGCGAACGACCCGCGGATCAGCCAGTTCATCGCCGCGCTGCGCCTGAACAACTTCGGGGTCTACCCCGAGGTCGGCGCCAGCTGCTCGACCATCCCGGGCGCATTCGACCCGGACAACCCGCCTGCCTTCGACGGCTCGGCGCCCGGCCCCGACGCGGTGCCGATGAACGGCGAGGGCCTGACACAGGACCAGGGCGAACTGGGCACCGGCGGAGTACCGGGTGGACTGCCCGGAGGCATGCAGCTGCCGCCGGAGCTCCAGCTCCCGCCCGAGGCGCCGGCGCCGGCGCCGGCTGGCTGACATGACTGACCAGACCGGAGCCGAACAGGACACAGTCGAGCAGCAGGCACCCGAGCAGGCGCGGGACGGCGGCAAGCGCAGCCAGCGCACCGCCCTCGCCGTGCTCGGCCTGATCGCCGCCGTCGCGATCGGGTTCGCCATCGGATTCCTGGCGAGCCTGCCGCTGCGCGACGACGGCGCCGCCGACCCTGGCGCAGGCTCGGTGGACGTCGGGTTCGCGCAGGACATGACCGTGCACCACAACCAGGCAGTGGAGATGTCGGCGATCGCGATCGCCAATGCCACCGACCCGATGGTCCGCGACCTCGCGTACGACATCCTGACCACCCAGCAGAACCAGATCGGCCAGATGACCGGCTGGCTGTCGCTGTGGAATCAGCCGCTGCTCCCGACCGGCGACTACATGACCTGGATGAGCTCGGACGAGGCCGGACACGGCGGGGACGGGCACGGCCACGGGGAATCCGGCCACGACATGGGGGCGATGACCTCCGCCGCCGCAGCGCCCGCCTCGACGGGCGCGATGCCCGGCATGGCCAGCTCCGAGGACATGGCCGCGCTGCGGCAGGCCCGAGGACCGGCAGCCGACGTCCTCTACCTGCAGCTGATGCTGCGTCATCACCAGGGCGGCCTGCCGATGATGGAGTACGGCGCACAGCATGCCGAGGTTCCGACCGTCCAGATGCTGGCTCAGACCATGGTCAACACCCAGCAGAGCGAGGCGGACCGGATCACCGCGATGCTCCAGGAGAAGGGCGCGGCTCCCCTGCCGATGAACTGACCGTCCCGCCTGCCCATGGTCAACGCGTCGTGGGCTCGGCGGCGGCGGTCGCACCCCACGTCCAGTCGCGCACCTCGGGCATGTCCTCGAGGTGCGCGACGACGTACTCGCGGTGCCGCTCGAGCTGACCCCGGCAGTAGCGCGCGAGTTCGTCGCCGCGCTCGGACACCCGACAGGCGCGGCGCAGCGCCTCGAGCACCAGGTCGTACCGGCTCATCCGGTTGAGCACCACCATGTCGAACGGCGTGGTGGTCGTGCCCTGCTCGTTGAACCCACGGACGTGGAAGCGGGCCGCGTTCGGTCGGCCGTGCAGCAATTGGTGCACGGCGCGCGAGTACCCGTGGAAGGCGAACACCACGTCGGTGTCCTCCGTGAACAACTCGGCGAAGCTCGTGTCGGTGAACCCGTGCGGATGCACATCCTGGGGCATCAGCGCCATCAGGTCGACGACGTTGACCACCCGCACTCGCAGGGAGGGCACCCAGACGCGCAGCAGTTCGGCCGCGGCCAGGATCTCCTGGGTCGGCACGTCCCCGGCCGCCGCCAGTACGACGTCCGGCTCGTCCGGCGTGCCTGCCCCGTCGTTCTCGGTCCCCGCCCATCGCCACACCGAAGCGCCTGCGGCGCAGTGCCGGTCGGCCTGTTCAAGGCTCAGGTACTGCAGGTGCGGCTGCTTGTCGACGACGATCAGGTTGACGTGGTCGGTGCTGCGCAGGCAGTGGTCGGCGATCGAGAGCAGCGTGTTCGAATCCGGCGGCAACCAGATCCGGACCACCTCGGGTGACAACGGGATGGCCGCGTCGATCATGCCGGGGCCCTGGTGACTGAAACCGTTGTGATCGTTGCGCCAGCAGGTGCTGGTGAGGAGCACGTTCAACGAGGAGACCGGTTCCCGCCAGGACAGTTCCCGCGCGTGTTGGAGCCACTTGGCGTGCTGGATCAGCATCGAGACGCTGACCATCGCGAACGCCTCGTAGCTCGCGAACATCCCGTGCCCGCCCGCCAGCAGGTATCCCTCCAGCCATCCCTGGCACAGGTGCTCGCTGAGGACCTCCATCACCCGGCCGTCGGGGCCGAGCCCGTCGTCGTGGTCGGTGACCGGCAGTTGCCAGCAGCGGTCCGTCGTCTCGAACACCGCGCCGAGCCGGTTGCTGGCAGTCTCGTCCGGGCAGAACAGCCGGAAGTCGCCTCCGCCGTCGGACCGGGTGCTCTCGGCGTAGATGTCGCGCAGCATCTCGCCGAGCACCCTGGTGGTCTCGTGGAAGGTCGTCCCCGGCGCGGGCACGTCGAGGGCGTACCGCTCGAGTGGCGGGACCGGCAGCGCCCGGCGCAGCCGCCCGCCGTTCGCGTACGGGGTCGATCCCATTCGCTTGTCTCCCGCCGGCGCGAGGGCCGCGAGTTCGGCTGCCAGCGTGCCGTTCTCGTCGAAGAGCTGATCCGGCCGGTAGGAACGCATCCATCGCTCGAGCTGTGCGAGATGGGCCGGATTGGTGCGCACCGACGACAGCGGCACCTGATGGGCCCGGTGCGTGCCCTCGACCAGCACCCCGTCGACGGTGTGCGGACCGGTCCAGCCCTTCGGGGTGCGCAGCACGATCGCGGGCCACCGGGGCGTGTCGGCGGGAGCGGTACCGGCGCGGGCCGCCCGTTGGATCGCCGTGATCGACTCGTGCGCGGCATCGATCGCGGCCGACAGCGCGCGGAACACGAGCCTCGGGTCGTCGCCCTCGACGAAGACGGGCGCCCACCCCTGCCCGGAGAGGTAAGCGGCGACATCGGTGTCTGCGCTGCGCCCCAGGACCGTCGGCCCGGCGATCTTCGCGCCGTTCAGGTGCAGGATCGGCAACACCGCACCGTCCCGGCGCGCGTTGAGGAAGGCCGGCACCTTCCAGGAGGCGGACATCGGGCCCGTCTCCGCCTCCCCGTCGCCGATCACGCACGCGACCAACAGGTCGGGCCGGTCGAACGCGGCTCCGGCGGCGTGCGCGAGCGCATAGCCGAGTTCGCCGCCCTCGTGGATGCTGCCCGGGGTCTGCACGCTCACGTGGCTCGGCACCCCGCCCGGCGCCGAGAACTGCAGGCACAGCCGCTCGATGCCGGCCGCATCCGCGCTGACCTGGGGATAGATCTGCGAGTAGGTGCCCTCGAGGTAGGTCGCCGCCACCAGCGCCGGGCCGCCGTGCCCGGGACCGGTGACGTACAGCCAGTCCGCGTCGGTGCGGCGGATGTGCCGATTGAGCACGGCGTAGATCGCGGACAGTCCGGGACTGGTCCCCCAGTGTCCGAGCAGCCGCGGCTTGATGTGTTCGGCGCGCAGCGGCTCTCGCAGCAATGCGTTGTCCCGCAGGTAGATCTGGGCGATCGTCAGATAGTTGGCGGCGGCCCACCAGCGCAGGTCCAGGTCGAGTTCGGCATCGGGGTAATACTGATCGGCCATCGACGAGCCCTTCGGTATTCGCAGCGGACACCGGGTGCGTACCAGGCACTTTACCCAATCGGGGGGTCCAAATATGGATCCGGCCGATCGTGGGTTACGCTAACCCCGCCCAATGGCACGCCGGAAGTTTCGGCGGGCCCCCGTAGCTCAGGGGATAGAGCGTTCGCCTCCGGAGCGAAAGGCCGCAGGTTCGAATCCTGCCGGGGGCACCACCATCACCAAAGAACCATCGATGGATCGGTGCAGTTCTCAGCCGCGATCAGCGGACTCTCTTCACACTGTGTGGCGCGAAGGCGCGGAAACCGCCACTGCGCGCACAGAATGTGAGCGCAATGGCGGCCCCGGCGGCTAGCTTCCGAGCGCTGTCAGCGGCGTCATGTCGAAGTAGTCCCGCCAGGCCACGATCTTGCCGTCCGGCGCGACCTCGAAGACGCCGACCACAGGCAGATCGATCTGCTTGCCGTTCATGGCGAAGACGTCGGTGCGCTCGTTCATCACGATCGAGCCGTTGGCCACCTGGTGGTGCACGTTGAACGCGATGCCACCGAACGATCCGATGAAGCCCGTGATGAAGTCCTTGATCGCGGCCTTCCCGACGACCGGTTCCATCGGGATGTTGTGGTAGACGGCATCTTCCGCGAAATACTCGACGATCGCATCGGTATCGGCCTGCGCCCAGAGCGCGCAGAACTCGGTGACGACGGACTCCGGATTCATGGGTTCCCCTTCGGTTGGTGGTGTTCGTGTGCGGAAACCTTCTCACGCGTGTACGCCGCCCGTGCGCGTGTTGTACCCCGACGGGGGTGCAACACGCTCACGGGCGGCGGAGCCGCTCCACCACCCCGGCCATCGCGCGGTCGCGCGCCGGATCCGCGGGCAGCGGCAGGGTGACCGCGTCGGCGAGCCCGCCGATCCTGTCGTGGATCAGCTCGGGCAGCTCCCCGTAGCGCGCCGACGGCAACATCGCGTCGAGCACCTCGTCGGTGACCAGTTCTCGGAGCCGATCCCAGTCGTTCGCCCGGACCATCCGGGCCAGCGGTTCGCGCAGATCGCCGAGGCCGCAGCGTTCGAGCTCGCGGCGGTACTCCGGGGTCGAGTACAGGAAGGCGAACTGGCGCCGGTGCCGCTCTCGCTCGGCGTCGAGGTCGGCCTCCGTCTCGCCGGTGATCACCTGGAATCCCGCGACGAGCTCGCAGTCGGCCGGGCTCCGGCCCGCGGCCGTCGCGCCTGCCGCCAGCGCCGGGCGAACGTCCTGCTGCAGGAACCACGGGCTCGAGCCGGTGGGGTGCGTGATCAGCCCGTCCGCCACCTCCCCCGCCACGGTGCACATCCGGCGGCCGACCCCGCCCAGGTAGATCGGCGGGCTCGGCGTCCCCGCGTCGGTCGCGTCGTGCGGGTTGAAGTACGGCTGCATCCTGGTGAAGCCGTAGTGCTCGCCCTCGAAGGGCGTCAGCTGCCCGGTCCGGAACGTCTCGAACGCAGCACGGACCACGTGGACGTACTCCGCCATCCGCGCCGCAGGCTCGGACCACGGCATCGCGTACCGCTGCTCGATGTTCTGCCTGATCTGGCTGCCGAGGCCGAGGTGGAACCGGCCGCGGGACATCCTCGCCAGGTCCCATGCCGTGTAGGCGGTGAGCAGCGGGCTGCGGACGAAGGCCAGCGCAACCGACGTCCGCACCACGATCCGGGAGGTGCTCTGCAACGCGATCAGCGCGAGCAGGAACGGATCGTGCACCGTCTCCGAGACGTGCATGCCGTCGTAGCCCGCGGCCTCGACCCGCCGGGCATAGGCGCCGACGTCGCCGAGCCCCATCCGCGGATCGGCTCCGGTGAAGACCTTCACGCCGCCGTCACCCGGCCGCTGCGTGCGGCTCGATGATCGCCAGGATCGACTCGATCTCCCCGCCCGGCACCGAGAAGTGCTCGGTGATCGCGACGGTGATGACGTGCTCGCCCGCGCCCATGTCGAGCAGGAAGCGGGCCACCACGTTCGGCCCCCATTCCCGGAACTCCAGGTCCCGGATGCCGGTGATCGGCTTGTACTGATCACCGTGCTCCAGCTCGGCGATGATCTCCGGCCCGGAATCGCCCGTCCGCTGACCGTTCTCGACGCGGAAGCAGTCCCCCGCCAGCCGCACCTTGCTCGCGTCGTGACTGACCAGGCTGCTGAGGTACTCGCGCGCCATCGCCACCCGCGGGCTGTCGGCGGGAGCACCGGTCAGCTCGGCGATCCCGTCGAGCAGCGGCCGGGCCAGCTCGGGCCTGCAGATCACGAGGTCGGGCAGGTAGGGGTGCGCCTCGTTGTAGATCAGCGGTGCCCCGTCGATCCGCGAGCAGTGCAGACCGGCGGCCTGCGCCACCCCGACGGGAGCCGCCGAATCCCACTCCCACTGGCCGCCTGCGTGCACGTAGGCGTCGGCCTCGCCGCGCAGCACCGCCATCGCCTTGGCACCGGCAGAGCCCATCGGCGCGACGTCGGCGCCGATCCGTTCGGCGAGCGCCCCGATGAACTCGGGAGGGCGGCTGTCGCTGACCAGAATTCGGGGGCGGGCCCGGTCGGCGGGCCCCGCCGGCCTTGTCACCGATCCGCTCACGTAGACCTCGTCCAGCGCGGGCTGGGCGACGGCGGCCGCCGTGATCCCCGCGCCGCGTTCCCACAGCGCGACGTGCACCGCCCAGTCCGGCCGTCCCGGCAACCCGTACTCCCGCGAGCCGTCCAACGGATCGATGATCCACACCCGCGGATTGTCCAGGCGGGCAAGGTCATCCGCGGACTCCTCGGACAACACGGCGTCGGCCGGTCGCCGCTCCCCGAGCAGCCCCAGCAGCAGCGTGTTCGCTTCCTTGTCGCCCCTGCGCCCGAGCTCACGCGCCTGCGTCTTCTCGAGCGGGGTCTCGCCCAGCTCGCGGTTCCTCAGCTCGAGGAGGAGTTCGCCCGCACGGGTGGCCAGTTCGCCTGCGAGCGCGGCATCGGTCGTCATAGGTTCAGATACTCCATGATCGTGGCGGCCTGGGCGACGGGATCGCCGTCCTCGGGTCGCAGCACCAGTTCGGCGTTCGTCGGCGCCTCGTACGGGTCGTCGACGCCGGTGAACCCGGTGATCTCGCCCGCCCTCGCCTTGGCGTACATGCCCTTCGGGTCGCGGGCCTCGCACACCTCGACAGGGGTATCGATGAACACCTCGATGAACGGCAGGCCTGCCGCGATGTGCTGGGCGCGCACCCGGTCCCGGTCCTCCCGATACGGACTGATCAGCGAGGCGACCGCGACCATCCCCGCATCCGCGAGCAACTGGGCGACCTCGCCGACCCGCCGGACGTTCTCGGCCCGGTCCGCGGCGCCGAAGCCGAGGTCGGAATTGAGTCCGTGCCGCAGGTTGTCCCCGTCCAGCCGGTACGCGGGCACGCCGGAGGCCACCAGCCGTCGCTCGAGTTCGACGGCGACCGTGGACTTTCCGGACGCGGACAGCCCGGTCAGCCACACCGTGGCGCCCTTGGTGGCGCGCTCGGCACGGGAGACCGACGCGGCGTGCCAGACGACCTTCGACTCCTTGAGCGTCGGCCCGAGGATCATGCCTGCCGCGACGGTGTTGCCGGTCGACTCGTCGACCAGGATGAAGCTGCCGGTCACCCGGCTGCGGCGGTACGGGTCGAACAGGAGCGGCTGCTGCGTCTTGAGCTGGATCCGGCCGATCTCGTTGAGCGACAACGACTGCGCGGACTCGTCGCGGTGCAGGGTGTTGACGTCGAGCCGGTAGTCGAGCCGAGCCACCTGCGCCTTGGTGGACTTTGTTGTGTGCAGCAGGCTGTACCGCGTGTTCTCGGAGAGCGAGGACTGTTCGGTGAGCCAACAGACCATCGCGTCGATCTCCTGGCCGACCTGCGGGCGGTTGTTCGGCCGGCAGAGCACGTCGCCGCGGCTGACATCCAGGTTGTCTGCGAGCGAGATCGTCACCGCGGACGGCGCGAACGCCTCCTCGATCACGGTGCCGCCGGGACCGAAGATGGCCTCGACCGTGGAGGTGAAGCCCGAGGGCAGCACGACGACCTCGTCGCCCGGCTTGAACACGCCGCTGGCGACGGTGCCCGCGTAGCCGCGGAAATCGTGCAACTCGGCGTCGGTCTGGCGCTGCGGCCGGATCACGTACTGCACCGGGAACCGCGCGTCGATGAGGTTGCGGTCCGAGGCGATGTGCACGTCCTCGAGGTGGTGCAGCAACGACGAGCCCTCGTACCAGGGCATGTTCTCGGTGCGGGTGACGATGTTGTCGCCCTTGAGCGCGGAGACCGGGATGAACGTCAGGTCGTGCACGTCGAGCTTGATCGCGAACTGCCGGAACTCCTCCTTGATCTCCTCGAAGCGCTCCTGCGACCAGTCCACCAGGTCCATCTTGTTCACACACAGCACCAGGTGCGGGATCCCGAGCAGGGTGGACAGGAAGGCATGCCTGCGGGTCTGCTCCAGTACGCCCTTGCGCGCGTCGACCAGGATCAGCGCGAGGTCCGCGGTGGAGGCCCCGGTGACCATGTTGCGGGTGTACTGCTCGTGACCGGGGGTGTCGGCGATGATGAACTTGCGGTGCGGCGTGGCGAAATACCGGTGCGCGACATCGATGGTGATGCCCTGTTCCCGCTCGGCGCGCAGCCCGTCGGTGAGCAACGCGAGGTTGGCGTACTCGTCGCCGCGCTCGCGGCTGCTGCGCTCGACCGCCTCGAGCTGATCCTCGAAGATCGATTTGGAGTCGTAGAGCAGCCGCCCGATCAGGGTCGACTTCCCGTCGTCGACGCTGCCCGCGGTGGCGACGCGGAGCAGCTGCAGGGCGTGGTGGGACTGCGACATCAGAAGTACCCCTCCTTCTTGCGGTCTTCCATCCCGGCCTCGGAGATCCGGTCGTCGGCGCGGGTGGCCCCGCGCTCGGTGATTCGGCTGGCCGCCACCTCGGTGACGACGGCGGCGGCGGTGGCGGCCGAGGACTCAACGCAGCCGGTGCAGGTGGCATCGCCGACGGTCCGGAACCGGACGAGCTCCTCGTATGGTTCGTCCCCCGGGAGCAGTGTCAGGAACCTGGTGTGCGCCAGCAGCATTCCATCGCGTGGCACCACCTGGCGGCGGTGTGCGTAGTAGATGGCGGGCAGCTCGATCTGCTCCTCGAGGATGTACTGCCAGATGTCGAGTTCGGTCCAGTTCGACAGGGGGAACACCCGGATGTGCTCGCCCTTGCGGTGCTTGCCGTTGTAGAGGTTCCACAGCTCGGGTCGTTGCGCGCGCGGATCCCATTGCCCGAACTCGTCGCGGAAGCTGAACACCCGCTCCTTGGCGCGCGCCTTCTCCTCGTCCCGGCGGGCCCCACCGAAGACCGCGTCGAACTCGTTGTCGCGGATGCCGCGCAGCAACGCGTGCGTCTGCAGCCGGTTGCGGCTGGCCCGCGGTCCCTGCTCCTCGGTGACGCGGCCCGCGTCGATGTCGTCCTGCACTCGCGAGACCACGAGACGGAGGCCGAACTCCTCGACCACGCGGTCCCGGAATTCGATCACCTCGTCGAAGTTGTGGCCGGTGTCGACGTGCATCACCGCAAAGGGCAGCGGCGCGGGCCAGAAGGCCTTGGCGGCGACGTGCAGCATCACCACCGAGTCCTTGCCCCCGGAGAACAGCAGGACGGGGCGCTCGAAGGTGGCGGCCACCTCACGGAAGATGTGCACCGCTTCCGCCTCGAGCGCGCCCAGGTGGGACAGCTCGTAGGCGGGTGGGGCGTGTCGGGTTGTCATGTGCGGCTCCTCGACTGGATCGGGGTCCGAGCCATCGGTACATTTTTGTACCGGGGCGGTTCGAAATTGAAGTCTGAGCCGACAATAGAACGTGTTCTAGGTCGGGTCAATCCCCCCGCCGATCGACGCCTAACCCGGATCTGCGCGCCGGTCCGGCCACCGCCCACCCACCTCCGCCGTCACCGCGTCGGCCGCCGCCGCGAGGGCCTTTCCGCGACGTTCGACCTCGGCGCCGCTGATCGACGAGCCCACGTCCAGGGTCAGGACCAGCGACTGACGCCCGTCGGCGTCGTAGGCGGGCGCGGCGATCAGGCTCACCGGATACTCGGCGTCGGCGGCGAGCTCACGCCCCAGGTACACCCGCTCACCCAGGCTCGAGACCATCTCGCCGAGCAGCTCGCGGATCTCCGACGGCAGGTCTTGCCCGGCGACGCCCTGCATCAGCGAGAAGAGCCTGCGCCCCATCGGGGTCAGCCGCTCGACGAGGTAGCCCGCGTCGCGGCAGTCCTCGACGACGTCGCGCAACAGATCGCGGTCGAGTACCACCGGCAGCGTCGGTTCGCGGCGCAGCCACGCCTCGAGGTCGTCGTCGGTGCTCCACAGCACGTACATGAGCCCCACCGGTGGCGCGAACGGGTACGCCTGCCCCACCTTGACCGCGGTTCGTCCGGCCTTCATGCCGGGCGGCATCGCCACCTCGAGGATCATGATCCGGTCGCCCACCACCGCGGACGCCGTGCAGACGGCCCCGAACTCGGCGGCGAGCCGGTCGAGCTGGGTGCGCGCGATCGGGCCGACCGCGAAGCCGCGCTGCGCCGCCCGTCCTGCGGCGATCAGCGCGGGGCCGAGACCGTAGGTCTTCGACGCCGGATCGCGGGTGAGGTAGCCGCCGGATACCAGCGCCGAGAGGATCCCCAGGCAGGTCGGCTTGCTGATCGAGAGCGCGCGGGCCAGCTCGGACAGGCCGAAGCGCTGTTCCTGGCGGGCGACCAGGTAGTCGAGCACCTGCACCACCCGCTCGGTCGGGGGCGAGCGACGGCCGGCGACGGTGTCCTGCTCTTCAACCATTGACCACTCCTTAGAACACGTTCTATTGTCGGACCCTCACCGGTCTACCACCTAGGTACATATTTGTACCACTTGAACGCGAGGAGCGGGAGTGCTGACAGAACCCCTGGCCGAGGCCATCGCCGAGGCCGAGAAGCTGGTCGAGGCCGCCCCACACATCCGGTCCGAACAGGACCTGCTCGAGGGCTACCAGTACCTCGCAGGCGGCATCCTTGCCACCGTGCACGCCGCCTGGGCCACCGAGAAGACGCACCCCACCTTCATCCAGGGCACCGGCCCGTACATGAAGATGGGCCTCGACAACCCGGACACCCTGTACTTCGGCGCCCGGATCAACGGCGACGCGGAATACGTCGTCACCGGAAAGCGCGGCACCACGGCCGATCTGAGCTTCCAGGTGCTCAGCGGCAACTACACCAACGCGAACGTGCCGGGCAGCGTCACGGCCTTCGACGACCGCGAACTCCACATCGAGGACGACGGCTCGTTCGAGGTCCGGTTCGGCCCCGGCCCGGCCGACGGCAGGCCCAACTACTTCACCCTCGCGCCGGACTCCTCGCAGCTGGTCGTCCGCGAGGTCTACAGCGACTGGAGCCAGCAGCGCGGCACCATCCGGGTCGATCGGGTGGACCGCATCGGGGTGCCGGGCGACGCGCTCACCAAGGAGGAGACCGAGAAGCGCTTCGCCCGGGCAGGCAAGGCCCTGGTCAGCCGGGTCAAGACGTGGCTGCAGTTCCCCGAGTGGTTCTACCTCAAGCTCCCGGTGAACACGATGACCGAGCCGCGGCTGACCCCGGGCGGCCTGGCCACCCAGTACTCGTCCGTCGGCCACTACGAGCTGACCGACGACCAGGCGATGATCATCACGGTCCCGAGATCCGATGCGCCGTACCAGGGTTTCCAGCTCGGCAGCCTCTGGTACATCTCGCTCGATTACACCGGCCACCAGACCTCGCTGAACAACGCGCAGGCCCAGGTCGATCCCGACGGGATGATCCGGATGGTGGTCAGCGAGCGCAATCCCGGCGTCACCAACTGGATCGAGACGGTCGGGCATCCCCGCGGGTACCTCCAGTTCCGCTGGCAGCGCACCTCCCGGGAGTTCACCCCGGCCGACGGGCCGACGGTCGAGGTGGTGAACCTGGACGAGGTCGCGTCGAAGCTGCCGTTCCACGAACAGAACAAGATCACGCCGGAGGACTGGACCGCCCGCATCGCCGCGCGCCAGGCCGCCGTCGCCAACCGGATGCTGGGGTAGTACGACCATGACAGATCTCTTGCAGGACAAAGTCGTTGTGATCTCGGGTGTCGGACCCGCGCTCGGCCGCACCCTCGCACTGCGGTGCGCCGCCGCGGGGGCCGACCTGGTGCTGGCCGCCCGCACCCAGTCCCGGCTCGACGAGGTGGCCAAGGAGGTCACCGACCTCGGCAGGCGCGCGGTCACGGTGTCCACCGACATCACCGACCAGGCTTCCGCCGAGAACCTGATCGCCGCCAGCGTCGACGCCTACGGCAAGGTGGACGTCCTGGTGAACAACGCGTTCTCGGTTCCGTCGATGAAGCCGCTCGCGCGCACCGATTACCAGCACATCCGCGACAGCATCGAGCTGACCGTGCTCGGCGCGCTGCGGCTGACGCAGCTGTTCACCCCCGCCCTCGAGGAGAGCAAGGGCGCGGTGGTGAACATCAACTCGATGGTGCTGCGCCACTCGCAGGAACGCTACGGCAGCTACAAGATGGCCAAGTCCGCGCTCCTGGCGATGTCGCAATCGCTCGCCACCGAGCTGGGCCCCAAGGGGATTCGGATCAATTCGGTCGCGCCCGGCTACATCTGGGGGGACACCCTCAAGCAGTACTTCGAGCACCAGGCGAAGAAGTTCGGGATCACCGTCGAGCAGATCTACGAGCACACCGCGGCGGCCACCGACCTCAAGCGCCTGCCGGAGACGGAGGAGATCGCGGACGCGGCGATCTTCCTGGCTTCCTCGATGGCCAGTGCCATCACCGGCCAGTGCCTCGACGTCAACTGTGGCGAGTTCCACCACTAGGAGTGCGGCCCGCGGAACGACCGGACAACACAGAGAAGGCACCACATGACTGAACGCACCACCGTCGGCACCGTCGAGGACCTGCACGCCTCCGCCACCCGGATGACCGGCATGACCGACTTCGGCACCGACGACTACACCGAGGCGCTCGGGGTCCTGCTCGACTCCTACGCAAGCGACGAGGACCTGACGCCGTTCGGCAGCAAGATCTCTCGGGTCTTCCTGCGCGGCGCCCTGGTCGCGCGACTGCTCAGCGAGGCCGCGTGGAAGCAGCACCCCGAGCACGCCGACGTGCCGATCGAACGGCCGATCTTCGTCACCGGACTGCCCAGGACCGGCACCACCGCGCTGCACCGGCTGCTCACCGTCGATCCCGCACACCAGGGCCTGGAGATGTGGCTGACCGAGATGCCGCAGCCGCGTCCGCCGCGCGAGAGCTGGGAGTCGAACCCGGTTTTCCAGGGCATCGAGGCCCAGTTCAGCAAGCACCACATCGAGCACCCCGAGTTCATGGGCGTGCACTACATGTCGGCGGGCGAGGTCGAGGAGTGTTGGCAGCTGCTGCGCCAGACCTTCAAGTCGGTGTCCTACGAGTGCCTGGCCAACCTGCCGACCTACTCGAAGTGGCTCGAGGGGCAGGACTGGACCAATGCCTATGCGCGGCACAAGAAGAATCTGCAGCTGATCGGCCTGCCGGATCAGGACCGCCGGTGGGTGCTGAAGAACCCGAGCCACCTGTTCGCGCTCGACGAGCTGCTCGCGGTGTATCCCGATGCGCTCATCGTGCAGACCCACCGAGCTCCGAGCACGATCATCCCGTCCGTGTGCAGCCTGGCCGAGCAGGCCACCGACGGCTGGTCGAACAAGTTCCGCGGCGAGGTGATCGGGCGCAGCCAGCTCGAGCTGTGGGCACGCGGCCTCGAGCAGTTCAACGCCGCACGGGCCGAGCACGATCCGGCCCAGTTCATCGACGTGGACTACCAGGATTTCGTCGCCGACCCGCTCGGCACGGTCGAGGGGATCTACACCCGCTTCGACATCCCGCTGACCACGCAGGCCCAGCAGGCCATGGAGTCGATGCACGAGGAGAGCCGGTCGGGTGACCGGCGGCCCGCACACAAGTACACCCTCGAGGAGTTCGGGCTCACCGCCGCCGAGGTCGAGGAGCGCTTCGGCGCCTGATCGGACGAGCGATCCCCGCCCCTCACGCGACCTCCGGCACCACGCCGGCGTGCAGGGCGGGGATCACCTGCAGCAGTGCCTCCGCGATCTCCTCCCCCACCCGCTCGAACGCTTCTCTACGCAAACCCACCGGATCGCTGATCGACTCGCCACCGGGCCGGACATCGTCGCGCCCCGCGGCCATCTCGTGCACGGTCCGCGCCCCGGTCAGCCACACGATGCGGTGCGCCTCCGGCAGCGTGAAGGTCCGCTGTGCGGCCTCCGGCACCAGTCGCACCACCTCGTCCCGCACGGACTCCGACATCGCCAGCACGAGATCGGCCCGTTCGATCTGCTCGGGCCGCAACCGACGGGCGACGAAGCCCGACGGGTCTCCGCCGAGCCCGCGGAGCACCTCGGCCGCGACCGGTTCCATCGGGAACCCGACCAGCGCCCTTGTCCCCGCGCTCTCCGCGCTGAAGGTCGTCCCACCCCCCGAAGCCGGTCCCAGCTCCGCGGCAATGGCGATCGCCAGGCGCTCGGCGATGGCCGAGCGGCACACGTTGCCGTTGCAGACGAACAAGACGTGCATGGCCGGACTGTATCGATGCCTGTCGCCCCCCGCGAGCCGGGAACTCGCCTCACGGGGACGGATCACCGGGTATTCATCGCACGTACCCGAGGAGTTCATCGCCGTGTCCACTCGAGCGAGCAGTCCTCGGTTTCGGGTCGCCTACTTGGCGACCCGCTCCCACATCTGCAGGTAGGCCTCGGCGCCGCGGCTCATGTCGTCGATGATCTGGTCGCCGTCATTGCCGGCCGCGTTCCGCATGTCCGCGATCCAGTCCGGAATCAGTCCGTAGTGCGCGACGCCGTCCTTGTTCAGGTCGAAGACCCTTTCGCCGGTGCGCTGGCGATCCATCGTCGTGCCGCCGTCGAAGGTCTTGTACGGATACTGCAGCGGCTTGGTGGCGGCGTCCCCGCGGGGCGGAGCCTGCGGGGCGATCCCGCCGGAGTCGGCGCCGAAACCGTAGCCGAAGTAGTACTTGTCGCTGCGGTCCGCTCGGGCCTGCTGCCAGGAGGTGAGGAAGTTCTCGTGGTCGTCGCCGTCGTCCGAATGACCGCCCAGGCCGAAGGCGTAGCCGGCGACGAAGCCGCCGAGCGCGTAGATCCGCTTGTAGTTCAGCGGGTCGGTCCAGCTGTGGCTCGAGACCACACCGGAGTACTTGGCCTGCTCCAGGATCCGCAGGGTGTCCTCGGCGGTCTTGACGCTCATGTGGTCGACGTCGACGATCATCCCGCGGTCCATCATGCCGCGGACCATGTGCTCGCCGAGCTTTGTCAGGCCGCGGGTGTTGCACACCGGTCCGGACGGGTACACCGGCGTGGAGCTGCCGGTCGGCAGCGCGGAGAGCACCTCGGCCGAACCGTCGCCGACGGGAATCAGCGGCTGGTCGTGCGCCGGGCCCTTGCACGGCTCGACCTCCCAGAACCTGCCGGTGCCGAGGAAGTTGCCCACGTTGACCGCGACGCCCTGGATGCCGGCGTCGAACCGGGTGCCACCGAAGGCGTTGTCGAACTTGTGCGTGACGAACATCTGCCGCACGCCCATCGCGTAGACCTCGTCCAGGCCGCGATCGACGTCAGCCTCGGTGCACTGCGGCACGCCGTCCCGCAGCCCGCACCCGAACGGCTCCGACGTCTCGATGCCGATGGTCACCGCGAGCTTGCCCTCGCTCGCGACCTTGCGGACCTGCTCGGGGGAGCTGACGATCCGGAACCAGCCGCGTCCGGGTCCGCCGTACTGGGCGTCGATGTAGTCCTGCATCTCGTGCACCTGCTTGGCCTGCGCCCGGATGGTGTCCATGTCGTTGCAGGAGCGGTTCTTGAGCGGGTACACATCGCAGAGCACCCGGTTGTTCACCAGCAGGTCGGTGAACATGCGTAGTCCGCCGCGCCACGCCCGCTCGATCCACTTGTAGTAGGTCTGCTCGTGGGTCAGCGAGTCGTGGGCGGGCCAGTCCTTGAAGGTCGGCCAGCCTGTGGTGTCGTGCGCGGCGACCGGGGTGCCGTGCGAGAGGATGTTCTCCAGCAGCGCCGGCATCCCATCGCTGCCGTGGTCGGGGCAGTCGACCAGCGCGACCGAAATGCCCTGCGGATCGAACGGCTTGCCGCAGTGCAACTTGCCGCCGATGAACAGGTTGGCGTCGAGGTGGACGTGCGCGTCGATGAACCCGCGCACCTCACCGTTCGGTCCGGTGCCGGACAGCGGCTTACCGGTCGCGTTCACCTCGGAGTCGGGGAACGTCGCGCAGCCCTCGGCCGGGGCGAGGACGAAACGCCCGCCCGCGGGATTGGCTCCGGGGTCGGTGAGCTCCATGTTCCCGTTGGCGGCCGTGAGCTGGCTGCCGTTGGACGTCGCGGTGATCGCGTAGGTGC
The DNA here is from genome assembly GCF_053607505.1 of Rhodococcus sp. NPDC055112. Lineage (NCBI taxonomy): Bacteria > Bacillati > Actinomycetota > Actinomycetes > Mycobacteriales > Nocardiaceae > Rhodococcus > Rhodococcus sp. NPDC055112. The sequence goes on along the minus strand of NZ_JBSGTR010000051.1, from coordinate 17,786 downwards.
CGTCGGTGTGCGTCAGCGTCCAGTCGGTGGTCGGCAGCGCGTCGCGGGTCGAGACCACCGCACGCTTGCCGTCGTGGGCGAGCATGTCGCCGCCCTTGCCGTAGAACATGAACCGGCCCAGCTGCGCCGCATGCGTGCGGAACGCCTCCGCGCCGCCGACCGTGTCGGCGTCGGCGCGGTAGCCGCCGTCGGCGCGGCGGACGAACTTCCCGCTCTGCTCCGACTTGAGGGCGTAGCAGCCGTTGGCCAGCCCGAAGACAGGATCATCGCCGGGGCCGACCGGGTCGGACGACGGCTGCGACGCCGCGATCCCACCGCCGGCCAGGACCAGCGCCAACGTGGCGGCCAGTGCATTTACCCATCGACGGCGTGTACGCCCTGGTTGATGTGTCATGTGATGCGCACTCCGGATCAGCGTGATGTGTGACTTATGGCGTGTGGCAGACCGTCTCGGACGATCGCCAATGCTCAGTCCGAACCAATGTGACGCGCACGAGATTTCGGTGCGATCGCCGTTGGGTTGACCGAGCAGGTGGGTCGATCCACGATTTCTCATGGAAATGTAGATTTCGCCGAGCGGACAACCGGATCGCATCCGGGGAAAGGCGCATTCCGATCGAGTTGGCGAGCCGGTGGAATCCGAACTCGAATTTCGAGCCGGACCTCCGCGGCGCCGGTCTCCGATCTGACCGATGTGGACTATTCAGGTGCCCACTGGCAGCTGCGGTCCCGAGCCGCTCTCTCTGCCTGTGGCGATCCGGTGCTTTCCCGAACGTTGGCGCTTCGGGGGGGGGGGGTGTGGTTCGCCGTGTGCGATGAAACCATAGAGCGCTCCGACCCAGAAGTTAAACACTTCAATCTCATCGATTGACATGATTCGAGTTGTCAGTCGGCGAATCGGTGGCGCGACCCAGCTGGCGGCCAGCGCGCACGGTCCACACCTCCGCTCGGCATCTGAAACCCTCAGAGGGGAACTCATGAACACCAGCACGAACGGTCTGCGTCGCGGGCTACAGATTTCTGTTGACGGCCCTCGCGGTCGGCTTCTTCTCCGCGGGTGCGGCGAACGCCGACACCCTCGTGCCGCTACCTAGCGCCGACCGCGGCCCCCAGTATCTGGAGCGCGCGGCGCGCCCGCAACAACCCACGAGTCGTGGGCGTAGCGGCGCCCGCTGGACTACCGCGAGTGCGCCGCCAGGTGTTCACCGAGCAGCGCGTCCAACCGCTCCGGGGCCTCGTCGGGGATCCAGTGGCTGACTCCCTCGAGGACCTCGAAGGCGTACGGCGCGGCGACGTACCGGCCGGACTGTTCGGCGCCTACCCGGCCGAGCGCGGTGTCGCCGTCGCTCCAGACGTGCAAGGTGGGCACCCGCACCTTGCCCGCCATCGCACCGGGCGCGGTCAGCGGCATCGCGCGATACCAGTTCAATCCGCCGCGAGCGCGGATCTTGTCGCGCATCGGCGAGAGGTCCCGATCGGCGATCTCGGCGCTCATGCCGCTGTCCTGAAAGAGGCGGCGCACCAGGTCACCGGAGGCGAAAAGACGTTCCGGCAGCCAGGGCAGCTGGAACAGAAACATGTACCAGGACTTGATGATCTGGTTGCTGGTCAGCACTGCTCGAAAGAACGCCGCCGGGTGCGGCACCGACAACGCGGTGAGGGTGCGCACGTGGTCGGGGTGGTGCGAGGCGAAGCCCCATGCGAGCGCGGCGCCCCAGTCGTGCCCGACCAGATGGACCTGACCCAGGCCCGCCTGCTCGACCAGCGCCAGGACATCGCGTTCCAGCTCGGGTGACCGGTACGCCCAACGCGAGCGGGGGCGTGCGCCGACCGAACAGCCGCGCAGGTCCGGTGCGAGGGTGCGGAACCCACGCCGGTGCAGCAGCGGCACGAGCCGATCCCAGGAACGGGAGTCCTGGGGGAACCCGTGCAGCAAAACGACGGGTGCCCCGTCGACAGGGCCGGCGTCACGGACGTCGAAGCTCAGGCCATCACGGATGAAGGAGACGATCCGCTCGCTCATGAACGCGACGCTACCCGGTCCTGCGCACCTACACCACGGGCCTTGGCTCCGGCAGGCAAGAACTGTCCGGTCTTCTCGACGCCGAATCCGGGGGTGAACTCGCCGTCCCGGTAGACGAGCCTGCCGTTGATGACGGTGGCCACCGCCGCGGCATCGCTGCGGTTCACCATCCGGCGCAGGCCGCCGTACTCGGGCACCGCCTCCTCGAACAGCCCGTCGACCGAGGCGTCCAGGCCGGCCGGATCGATCACCACGAGATCGGCGCGGTCGCCCTCGCGCAGATGGCCCGCGTCGATGCCGTACCAGTCGGCGAGCTCGCCGGTGAGCCGGTGGATCGCACGCTCGATCGTGAGGAACGGCCTGCGCGCGGACTTGGCGTCGTTGACGCGCTTGAGGAGCCGGATCGGGTAGTTGTAGAACGCCATGTTGCGCAGGTGCGCGCCCGCGTCGCCGAACCCCATCTGCACGCCGGGGCTGGCGGCCAACTTGTCGGCGAACTTCGGCCGGTGGTTCGCGACCGTGGTCCGCCACCGCAGCGTCGCGCCGTACTCCACCACCAGGTCCAGGTACGCATCGACCGGGTGGACCCCCCTCTCGTCGCCCACCCGGCCGAAGGTCTTGCCGATCAGGGTCTCGTCGGGGCAGCCGACGATTACCGCGTCGTAGAAATTGCGGTGCCAGATGCGCGGTGAGAACTTGTTGTCGTAGTCCTTGCGGAACCAGCGGCGGTACTCCTCGTCCTGCAGCAGCGCGTTGCGTTCCACCTCGTTCTTGAGGTGCAGGGCGGCGGCACCCGCGCCGAACTCCTCGAACACCACCAGGTCGATCCCGTCCGCGTACACGGTGAACGGCACCGGCAGGTGTTGCCAGCGGAAGTTCGTCTTGGCGAAGCGGTTCAGCAGCGGCGCCGCCGTCAGCATGAAGTACACGATCGCCGGGTAGGCCTTGGAGTCGGCGCCGGAGAGCAGCGAGGTCTTGAGCGCCTTCTTCCGCCCGATCGCCGAGCTCTCGACGAAGAACGCGGCCACGTTGGGGTGCAGGTTGATCGTCGGCGCGCTCTGCAGGATCTTGCCGCGATCGCGCAGGATCCGGTTGAGGAAACGGAACTCGCGCCAGCGCGCGTAGGTCGACGGCAGTGAGCGCGAACGGTATTCGTCGCCGTCGATCTTGTCGAGGGCGTTGGTCATCGAGGACAGTCCGAGGAACCCGGCGTCGATGGCCTCGGTGAGCATCGAGCCCATCCGGTCGAGCTCGGCGGCGGTGGGCTTGGTCTTCTTGTCCGTGCCGCGGCCGAGACCGAGTACGTGGGTGCGGATGTCGGAGTGGCCGATGAAGCCTGCCACGTTCGGCCCGAGCGGCAGCGCGTTGAGCGCGTCGACGTACTCCGCGGGCCCGCGCCAGGTCTTGTGCTCCTCCAGGATCCGCAGCACCGACTCGCGCGGCACGGCCTCGACCCGACTGAACAGGTCCGCGCACTCGCGCGGGGTGGAGTAGACGGTCGAGAGCGAGCAGTTGCCCAGGACGACGGTGGTGACGCCGTGCCGGACCGACTCGGGCAGTCCTGGGCTGACCAGAGCCTCCGCGTCGTAGTGGGTGTGCACGTCGACGAAGCCAGGGAGCACCCACTTGCCTGCCGCGTCGATGACCTCGGTGTCCGGCCCGACGGGGAGCGCAGCGGTGGAGACCGTCACGACGACGCCGTCCCGGATCCCCAGGTTACGCAGCTGGCCGTTCGTCCCGGTGCCGTCGAACCACAGGCCGCCAGTGACCACGATGTCGAACTCGGGCATTGTCGCGCTCCTCACATCGAGTAAGTGTTACCCGAGGTTACATATCCCGTTGAGTAGAAGTCAATGGACCGGTTGAGCATTACTCAATAGAGTGCTCGGCATGGCCACTGCCCCTCGCTCCCCCGCCGATCGGCGCGCCCAGATCCTCGAGGTCGCGGTGCGGATGCTCGAGTCCGAGTCCTTCGACGACCTGTCGATGGACCGGGTGGCCGCGGAGGCAGGCGTGTCGCCGCCGTTGCTGTTCCACTACTTCAAGAACAAGCAGGGCTTCCGGAACGCGGTGCTCCAGGCCAGCGCGGAGGCCCTGCAGCAGCGGATGACGCCCGACCCGACGCTGCCGACATCTGCCCAGCTCCGCGCGGGCGTCGAGACCTTCGTCGACGCCGTGGTCGCGCACCCGACGAGCTACCTGGCCGTGATGCGGTTGGCGGGCAGCGGCGACGAGGGCATGCGCCGGATCTATCGCGGGATGCGGCGCACCTTCACCGACTGGATCGTGCACGCGCTTGCCGAACTCGGCCTGCCCACCACCCCCGCCGTCGACGCGGCCGTGCAGGGCTGGCAGGCCTTCATGGAGGAGGTGGTCCTGTCCTGGCTGGACGAACCGACCATGATCCGCGTCGAGGTGATCGACCTGTGCGAACGCGCCTTCTACCACCTGCTGCCCGCCGCCGGCCTCGACGTCGAGCAGATCGCCCGTGCGCTGGCCGCGGCGCAGCCGAATACCGTCCCGTCCTAACCGCTTTGGCCCGCGACAGGGAACACCTCGGCCTCACCCAGCACCTCGATGGCCACCAGCGAGCCGACCGCCGGAGTGCGGGTGCCGGCCTGACGGACCCTGATGTGTGTCGGCGAGGAGTTCAGGGTGATGTCGAGCAGCGCCTGCGAGCCGAGAAACTCCGTCGCCGTCACCGTGCCGATCTTTCGCCCGTCGGGCGCCGCACCCAGGTCCGAGGCGACGATCTGTTCCGGGCGTAGCAGCATCCGGGCCGGCCCCTCGAACGCGTTCGCCCGCACCGGGATACGGCCCAAGGCGCACTCCGCGACGCCGCATGCCACGACGGCGGGCAGCAGAACACACTCGCCGAGGAACTCGGCGGTGAAGATGTCCACCGGACGGTGGTACACCTGCTCCGGCGCACCGACCTGGGTGAACCGGCCCGCCCGCATCACCGCGACCTGCCCGGCGAAGGAGAGGGCCTCCTCCTGATCGTGGGTCACCAGGATCGTCGTCACCCCCGCCGCGTCGAGCGTCTGCGCCACCGACTTCCTGGTCGAGGCCCGCAGGCCGGCGTCCAGGGCGCTGAACGGTTCGTCGAGCAGCATCACCTCGGGCTCGCGGGCGAGCGCGCGGGCAAGCGCTACCCGCTGCTGCTGCCCACCGGACAGCTCGTGCGGCCGCCGCCGCGCATAGGACTCGTCGAGCGAGACCATCTCCAACAGCTGCGCGACCCGCCTGCCGGACCGCGCCCGGTCCCCCAATCGCGCGCCCCGCAGGCCGAACCCGATGTTCCCCGCGACGGTGAGATGCGGGAACAGCGCGCCGTCCTGGGCCACGTAGCCGACCCGCCTGCGGTGCGCGGGCACCACCCGGCCGGGCCGCGCGACCAGTGAACCGGCGATCGACACCGTCCCGGCATCGGGGCTGTCGAACCCCGCGACGACCCGCAGCAGGGTTGTCTTCCCGCAGCCCGACGAGCCGACCACCGCGGTGGTGGTGCCGCGCTCGACCCGCAGGCTCACCGCATCCAGGACTTCGGTCGGGCCGTAGGACTTCGACAGGGATTCGATCTCCACCTCGCTCACAGGCCTGCCGCCTTCTGGGACTGGCGCAGCAGCAGGTAGGTCATGGGCAACGCCAGCAGGATCATCGCCAGCGCGAAGGGCGCGGCGGCTGCGTAGTCGAGCTCGCTGGTCAGCGACCAGAATCGGGTCGAGAGCGTCCGGGTCCCGTTCGGCGCGAGCAGCAGCGTGGCGGTCAGTTCCGTCACGATCGCCATGAACACCAGCGCGGCGCCTGCGGCGGCCGCGGGCGCGGTCAGGCGCAGCGTCACCCGCACGAAGGTGCTCGCCTGCGAGCGTCCGAGCCCGGCCGACGCCTCCTCGAGCCCGACCGGGACCTGCGCCAGGCCGGAGCGCAGCGACACCAGGGCCCGCGGCAGGAACATCAGCACGTAGGCGGTGATCAGCACGATGACCGTCTGGTAGAGCGGGTTCGCGTAGCGGATGGTGACGGTGATCAGTGCCAGCGCGGTGACGATCCCGGGCAGCGAGCTCGTCACGTAGTTGCAGCCCTCCACGACCCTGCTGAACACACCCGGGCGCCGCACCGCGATCCAGGCCACGGGGAACGCGAGCGCGGCGGTCACCGCGGCGCCGAACAGCCCGAGGGCGAGGGTCTGCGCGAACGCGGGCCAGAGCGCGCTCGTCCGCCAGACCTCCTTGCCGCCGATCCGCAGCCAGCGTGCGACGGTCCACAGCGGGACGCCGAGGGCCGCGACGGTCAGTGCCACCAGCCCGAGCGTGGCGGGGATCGCGCTCCACCGCAACCGGATCCGCTCAGGCCTACGAGGCGCGCCCGAGCCCACCCGTGCGTACCGGGCCGACCCCCTGGCCGCGGCCTCCGCGACGAGCAGGACGAGACAACACAGCACCAGCACGCTCGCGAGCATGCTGCCTGCCGCACCGTTGAAAGTGGACTGGAACTGCTCGAAGATCGCGGTGGTGAAGGTGTCGAAGCGGAGCATCGCGAACGCCCCGTACTCGGCGAGCAGGTGCAGCCCGATCAGCAGTCCCCCGCCGAGGACCGGCAGCCGCAGCTGTGGCACGACGATCAGGAAGAAGACCCGGTACGGACCGGCCCCGAGCGCACTCGCCGACTCCTCGATGCCCGGGTCGAGCCGACGCAGCGTCGCGGCGACGGGCAGCGCGACCAGAGGGAAGTAGGACAGCGTCGCGACAAGAACCCCGGACCACAGCCCGTGCAGGGACGGGATCACGCTCACCCACGCGTAGCTGTTGACGAACGCGGGCACCGCCAGCGGCGCGGCCAGGATCGGGGCCCAGAACCGATGCCCGAACACCATGGTGCGCTCGACGATCCACGCGGCGCCGACCCCGAGGGTGATGCAGACGGGCACGGTGATGACCACGAGCGCGACGGTGTTGCGCAGCAGCTCCCCGACCCGGGGCCGGAAGATCAAGGCAGATGCCGTTTCCCAGCCGGTGGCGATGGTGGTGGCGATGACGTATCCGAGCGGGATGAGGGAGACCGCCACCAGCACCGCGACCATCGCCGCGACGACCGGCGGCACCCGCCGTCGCTCCGAACGCCCTGATCGGGGGCGTGCGAGCGTGGGCGCGATCATCGCACTAGAGGAGGCCGGCCTCGGTCATCAGTTGGGTGACCTTCTGGCTGTTGAGTTTCGACGGATCGACGGTCGGCGCCTGCAGGTCAGCGAGCGGCACCAGCGCCGGATTGGACGGGACGCCGCTGCCGATCGCGTACTCGAACGAGTCGCCCTTCTGCAGGATCTCCTGTCCGGCCTTGCCGGTCACGAACCTCAGGAACTGCTGCGCGGCAACGGCTTTGTTGCTCGACTCGAGTACGCCGCCGCCGGACACGCTGACGAACGCGCCCGGGTCCTCATTCTTGAAGTAGTGCAGCTCGGTGTTGGCGCTGTTCTCGCCCGTCTTGGCCTGGTCACCGAACCAGTAGTACTGGTAGATGATCCCGCCGGGCACCTCCCCCGCATTGACGGCCTTCATCACGGCACTGTTGCCCTTGTAGGGGACGGCGTTCTCCTTCATGCCCGCCAGCCACGCCCGCGTCACGTCCTCCCCCTTGAGCTCGAGCAGTGCGCTGACGATGGCCTGGAAGTCGGCACCCGACGGCGAGGCGGCCCAGCGCCCCTTCCAGCTCGGGTCCTGAAGGTCGAGCAGCGACTTCGGCAGCTGGTCCTGCGGCAGCTTGTCCTTGTTGTAGACGAAGACCGTCGAGCGCGCCGCGATCCCCGTCCACTTCCCGGTGGACGGCCGATACTGCTGGGGCACCTGCGCGAGGGTGTCGGGATCGAGGTCGGTGAACAATCCCGCGTTCTCGACGAGCGCCATCGCGGGCGAGTTCTCGGTGAGGAACACATCGGCCGGGGACGCCCCACCCTCCGCGACGATCTGATTGCCGAGCTCGGTGTCGCCGCCGTTGCGCAGGTTCACCGTGATCCCGGATTCGGCGGTGAATGCATCGACCCATTCCTGGGTGAGCGATTCGTGCTGGGCGTTGTAGACGGTGATCTGCTCGGGCTCGTTCGCCGGGGAGCCGGTCTCGTCGTTCCCGCAGGCGGTCAGCCCCACCAGGGTCGATGCCAGAAACGTCGCGCCCGCGATCGTCTTCCATCCTGCTGCCATGACGGTGCCCTCCGGCCGCGGTGACCATCGGGAATCCCCGATGAGGATTGCCTCAGCAACGTACACCCGTGGGTGCGTTCGCGGGCCGCGATCAACCCACGATCAAGATCAAAAAGTTGGGTTAGCCTACCCTTTTCATCGGCCGATCCTTAGTGTAGCCTTCGCTGAGGAAGCTGGGCTGGAGGATCTCGACATGTACGTCTGCGTTTGCGAAGCAGCCACCGAAGAACACGTGCAGCAATGCATCACTGCGGGGGCTCGCACCGCCAAGCACGTCGCGCTGGGCTGCGGGGCGGGGCGCGGGCGCGGCTGCGGCATGTGCCGCGACCGGATCAAGTCGATGATCGAACAGCACTACGCCACCGTCGTCGAATGCGAGGCAGAACCGATCAGCGCCTAGTTGCGATTCGTGCACAAATACACCGAGTGAATTCACCCGGTGAGGGTTAGGCTGACTCTAGTGTCCAGCCCACCCCCACCGGAGGTGTCATGCGCGGCGACGATGAGGTCATTGCTCTCCTGAACGAGCAGTTGACCAGTGAACTCACAGCAATCAATCAGTACTTCCTGCACTCGAAGATGCAGGCCAACTGGGGCCTGACCAAGCTCGCGGAAAAGACGCGAGAGGAATCCTTCGAGGAGATGCAGCACGCGGAGCTGCTCACCGACCGGATCCTCATGCTCGAGGCCCTGCCCAACTACCAGCGGCTGCTGCCGCTGCGCGTCGGACAGACCATCCGGGAGCAGTTCGAATCCGACCTGGCGATCGAGGTCGAGGTCGTGCAGCGCCTCCGCCCCGGCATCACGATGTGCCGCGAAAAGGGCGACCACACGAGTGCAGGCCTCTTCGAGAAGATCCTTGCCGAGGAGGAGGACCACGTCGACTACCTCGAGACCCAGCTCGAGCTGATCGACAAGCTCGGCGAACAGCTCTACCTCGCGCAGACCGTGGATCAGCCACCGACTGCCGGCTGACCCACAGATACCCGAGCCCGGCAGGCGACCACCTGCCGGGCTCTTGTCGATCACCCCTACGTACGGCCGACGACCGCAGCCGGAGTGCGGTGGGTCAGGCGCCCACTGCGATCGGCGTACGCCCGGAGAATGCCGCGAGCCGATCGATGGGGGTGGCGTCCCCGGCCGGGGTGACCTCGTCGGCGAATGCCGATCCCCTGACGGCGGGGACGATCACCTCGGCCAGACCGCGGACATAGTCGACGAGTTCGTCGGAGATGTGGAGGGACTGACCGCTCGCCTGGGCAAAGTCCCAGCTGTGGAGGGTGAGCTCGAGCGGCAGGATTCCCGCTGCGAACGATGCCGGTATCGGCGAGCCACCGGAGCCGGGCACGGTGCCGTCGAGGTCGACCGAGTGCCAGGCGTCGATGGCGCGGCCGGCCAGGGTCGAGACGCGGTTCTCCAGCGATCCCGATGCGGGGTCGGCCTCGGGGGCGCCTGCCATGGCGCCCAACTGGACCAGTGACGCGAGGAGGTGCTCGGCAAGCTCGTGGCAGCTGAACTCCCCACACGGCGTCGGCTTGGGCCGATCCTCGGCAGTCAGATTGCGCAGGATCGGTTGCAGCACAGCCAGTGCCGCCTCCGCCGCCACGACGGGGGTGAGGTTCTCCGGCGCGTAGGCCCACTCGTCGGGCCCGGCATCGCCGGTGGCGGCCAGACGCTCGAGACGCTCGAAGTAGTGATCCCAACCTTCGGCATGGGACTTCGCCTGCTCCGCATTGAGTCCCTCGTGGACCAGCGTCACCAGCGAACCGCCGTCGGTCGGCTCCACGGTCACGGTGACCGTGGACCCGTCGTACGGCAGGTCGGCATTGCCGTCCGAGCCCCAGCCGAACACGATCCGGCGACCCGGCTCGATCTCACGGAAGGTGCCCGCCGCGATGTGACCCGGGTTGACCGTCCACCGGTAGGAGCCGCCGGCGCGCAGATCGACCACCGCCGAGACGGTCTGCCAGCGGCGTAGCCGCTCCGGCTCGGTGAGCAAGGCGAACGCCTCATCGGGACTGACAGGTAGGAATGCTGTCTTGGTGTAACTCATGACTCGCTCCTCAGGGTGTGTGCGTCGGCGACCAGTCGGTCGAGTTCGTCGGTCCAGAACTTGTCGATCTCGGCCTGCAACTTGAGCAGCCCACTCGGCAGGACTCGGTAGATCCGCTGTCGGCCGACCTTCTCGGCCTCGACCAGCCCGGCGTCGGCCAACACCAGGAGGTGCTGGGAGATCGCTGACCGGGTCACCGGGAACTCGGCAGCGACCTCGCTGACGGTCCTCGGTCGCCCCGCCAGCAACTGCAGGATGCGTCGCCGGTTCGGTTCGGCAGCAGCAGTCAGCGGGTCAGTCACGAGAAATACGTTAGCAGCGACTAACGTATCTGTCGCCGCCGCCAGGGCCGCCGCAAGGGGAACGCCCACTCGCCGGCGCAGCTGGTGCTCATACGAGTCGGGGCCGACCATCAATGGCCGGCCCCGACGGTCGAGCAAAGGCGGGAATCGAATCGCGGCGTGTCACCACGCGATGTTGATCGGCCCCGGATCCCATGCGCCCGATCGCCGCACGGTGGCGGTGTCCAGCTGTGCCGGTGCGGCATTCGGGTCGATGCGTGCGTACTGCTCGAGGCTCCCCCAGTCCCGGTCCCAGTCCCCGTCCAGATAGGTCGGCAGGGTCCGGCCGGTGGCCGTCATGTCGATCCAGCCGAGGGGGCCGCCACCGAAGTGGTCCTGCCACAGGCTCGTCATCACCGCGCCGGGGCGGTCCGGGAGGATCCGGTATTCCGGGATCTCGGCCACGCCGAGGCGGTGGTCGAACGGCCGCTGGCACGGGAACTGCAGTGCCACTTCCCAGTCGATCATCGTCGGTGTGGACGAGCCGACCAGATCGTTGAGGGTCCGGGTCTGCGGGACCCGCGGCGGCGTGACGGCGACCCACTGGTCGGGGTCGGTGTCGCTGTCGTCGACGACGATCCGAACGGCGTTCGATTCCGCGGGAACCTGGTCGAGCGGCACCCGGAGGTTCCGCCACGAGGGTGCGGGTCCGATGTCGATGGGCATGGCGCTGCCCAGTTTCCGGACGGTTCCGTCCCCACCGCGGACGCCGTACTCGAGTTCGACGCGGGCTCCGGGGGTGGCGATGCCGTCGCTGTCGACCGAGTAGACGCGGCCCGCGACGGACATCGAGACCAGGTCACCCTCTGCGGGCAGGACATACCAGTCCGAGGTCAGCGACGCGGGTCCGCTCGCCCCGAAGGTGCCGAGGACAGGCGTGGCCCCGGGATCGAGACCGAACGGCAGGGCGACGCTGCTGCCGTTGATGCCGGAGGCGCCCTGGCCACCGGCGGTGCCTGCCGCGTTGCTGGACTTGGCGTCCTCGTTGTCGAGTGACTTGGCCATGCCCTCGGAGGCGGCATTCTCGTCGGACGTCAGGTCACCCGCCACCCCGTTCGGGGTGAATCCGGCGCTCTGCACGCCGAGCGCGTTCGCCGGTGCGGCCGTGAGCGGTTGCAGGACAGAGGCATTGGGATCGGTCTCGACGAGCACGTCCTCGGCAAGGCCGCAGGAGTGGCCGGCGAGGGCGCCGAAATTCGACTTCGCCAGCGAAAACGAGGGGTACTGGGCGATCGCCCCCTTGGTCATCGAGAGCACGAAGAACACGACCATCGCCCCGGCCGCGACCGTCAGTGGGGGAATCGACCAGAGTGGGCCCGGCCGAGCGGCCCTGTCTTCATGGGGTTCGCGGAGGAAACACCACGCGGCGACAAGCAGCATCACCACGGTGAGACCGAGCAGGATCGTGCCCGCGCCGAGCCCGGCGATCGTCACCGGCTTGTCCCACCAGGGGATACCCCAGGCCGACACGTACCACCAACTGTTGCTGCTGGCGAACGCGAGCGCGAGCACGAACAGCACGACGGCGGCGAACAACGCCCTGTTTCGGCGCGACCGGAGCACCATCGGGCCCACCGCGACGGCGGTCAGCACGGCCAGCGACCCGGCCAGGCCTGCGTAGATCCCGAAATGGTGCGTCCACTTGGTGGGCGTGAACATCATCAGCACCATCGCCGCGATCGTGATGCCGATGATCCGGCGCGACGGCCCCGCCGCGGTTCCTGGGATCCGGCCCCCGCGACGCAGCATCACCAGCAGGCTGGCGACGATCGAGAGGACCATCACGAACACCCCGAACCGTCGGGCCAAGGACCCGTCGGCGTTGATGATGAACAGCCACTCGTAGCGCTTGTACTCCTCGAACCAGGCGTTCGTCGGAGGAATCGTGTGCACGTGCTGCATCTCGATCACGGCGGCGAGGGTCTGGTCTGCGAACACCGCGACCAGGACGACCAGACCCGCGGCGGCGATCGGGCCGAGCACTGCGAGGTAGCCGACGATCTTGGCGCGCGCGGCGACGATCGCCAGCACCGGCCTGGCGCCCGCGATCAGCGCGCCGAAACAGATGATGCCGGAGGGCCCGACGGTCACGGTGAGCGCGCCGATCAGCACGGCGACCGCGGCTGGGAGCAGACGCCGGGTCGCGATGGCGCGCTCGACCGAGCACCACGTCAGCAGCACACCGGCGGCGACGATCGGCTCGGGGCGCAGGCCGTTGTTGTACGGCAACCAGAACGCGAGGAACACCAGCCCGCCGGTCCACATCGCGACCCGGTTCCTGCGGACCGCAGCGCCGAGGCGCGGGGCCACCTCACGGCTGATCACCAGCCAGCACACGATGCCCGCGATCAACGCCGGGAGCCGCATCCACGGGCTGGCGGTGGACACCTTCGTCATCAGCGCGAGCAGGTCGTAGTACGGGGTCCCGAACGGTGCCTCGGGCACACCGAACCAGCGGAAGTAGTTGGCCATGTAGCCCGACTCGAACGACGTCCTGGCCATGGTGAACTGGTAGCCGTCGTCCGAGGTGGTGGCGCCGATGAAGTGCCACAGCAGCAGCGTTCCGATCACCACCGCGTCGATCGGGGTGAACTTCCACCAGCGCGCGGGCAGGAACCGCCGGGAGCGTCGTCCGTCGAGGCCGTCGATGCGGTGCAGCCCGACCAGGGCGATGGCGGTCGCGAGCACCGCGACGATCATCGCGACGAGCTTGATCGCGGACGGCGTCGACGTGAACCGGGTATCGAGATCCGCGTGTACCGCCAGACCAGCGGGTGCAGCGCCCTCGAGGTCGCTGAACACACCAACCAGTTGCGGCCGGAAGTCGCCCGCGAGGGTGGTCGGGTCGCTGCCCGCGAGCGTGGTGATGGTCCGCTCCGCGTTCGAGCTGACGGTGACCGACCGCCCGGCGAGCTCATCGACCGGGATCGAGAGCAGGGTGTGGTCACGCTGGACGATCTCGAACTGCGCGGGCCCGCCATCCGAGCCGGGGCTGACCCGTGCGACCACGCCGTAGCGGGCCGCGTCCGCCGCGCCGACCGGGGCGGTCGAGACCACGACCCCGCCGGTGTCGGACAGTTGCGCCGCCGCAGCGGAGGGAATGGTCGCGTCGAATCCGAGGGGCGCGTACGACACCAGCGGAGTGTCGACGCCTGCGGTCGAGTCCGCCTGGGGCCAGGACAGGCTCGCGGTCTCCTGCTGGACTGGGAGGAACGGCACCGACAGCGCGGCCAGGATCGCGAGAACGGACGACACCACCGCAACGAGGCGAACCCGACCGGCCTCCGCGCGGGCCACCCCTGCCGGGTCCGGTCGGCTCGGATGCGGTCGTTCGTCTACGGCGCTAACGGTCACGCCGATCGATGCTAGACGGCCCTCCGCCGAAAACGTTCCAAATGGTCTCATCCGTCGAGCCGTGCGAGGGGGGCCGGGCCGGTACGGATGCCAGTCGGGGCTGACCCCCGCAGGCCAGCCCCGACATGCGAGCGGATGACGGGAATCGAACCCGTGTGAACGGCTTTGCAGGCCGGTACCTAACCACTCAGCCACACCCGCATCGATAGGTCACTCTGCCGACCGACGGACCTTTCGACCAGGGTTCGACTCAGCGTGATTCTTAGTCCGCCTGGCTCGGGCGCCGCAGCGCCAGCAGGGCACTGAACCCCGCCGCCAGCAAGGCGAACGCCACCGCACAGACCGCGAAGGCGGTGCCGCCGAGCGTCGTGACGCCCAGCGCGGTGGTGCCCGCGCCCGTGCCGATGTAGAGAACCGAGTTGTTCCAGGACACCGCGGGCGCGCGTCGCTCGGCCATCACCGTGGTCAGGTACACCTGCGCGGTGCTGAAGAACGCGGTGCCGCAGAAGAAGGAGAGCACGAACCCGGCGAGGCACAGCTGCCAGCTGTCGGCCGTTGTCGCGATGCCAAGCGCCACCGCCAGCACCAGGCCCCACCCGACGCTCAGTTCCGAGACGTGCCTGCCCGCAGAACTCCACCGGTCGATCAGCGGCCCGGCAACCATCGAGCCGATCAGCGAACCGATCCCGACCACCATGCCCACCAGCCCGAGCACCCCGGTCTCGAATCCGAACTTCGTGGCGAACAGCGCCCCCGCGTATGCGTAGGTGCCGAGGCGTGCGGCCTGCACGAAGAAGTTGCCTGCCATGATGGTCCGGAAGACCCTGATCTTCCACAGCCCGAACGAGGACCTCAGCGCAGACAACGGCCGACCGGACGATGCTGATACCCGCACCGATTCGCGCAGCCGTAAGGCGATCAGTGTGCCCGCAGCCACCAGTCCGAGCGCGACCGCCGCAAAGGCGAACCGCCAGCTCGACCCGGCCGCGGCGAACGTCGCCAAGGGAACGCCGACGATCTGACCGCCCGCGTACGCGGCCGACCCCCTGGCGATCGCACGACCACGTTCGTGCGGTGCCGCGGTCTCCGCCAAATAGGCCCACATCGCCGGGCCGACGAGGGCACCGCCGATACCGCCGATCGCGCGAGCCGCGAGCAACCAGCCGAGTCCCGGTGCCAGCGCGCACAACAACTCACCGGTCGCGAAAACCGCGATCCCGGACAGGATCACCCGTCGACGCGGCAGGTGTTCGGTGAGCGCCCCGACCAGGGGGCTGGCGATCGCGTAGGACAGGCCGAACACCGTGACCACCCAGGCGGTGGCGGCGATGCTGGTGCCGAAGTCCTCGGAGATGGTCGGCAGCAGCGGGGACGCCAGGAACAGCTCTGCGCCCATCAGGAAGAACACCGCCTGGATCAGGGCGTGCTGGCGCCAGGGTGTGTGCGGCTGCGTCAAGACTCACTCCTTCGCCGCCGACGCTACCGCGACCGCTCGGCCGCCCCAGCGATCGACTCCCGCTGACAGGGAAGCGGAGATGCCCGGGCCGTGCCCGAGCTCCTACGGTGCGGTCATGACTGCATTCGACTTGCGGGACCTGGCCGGCACCACCGCGGTCGTCACGGGGGCGGCCTCCGGTATCGGCGCGGCGATCGCCCGCCGGGCAGCCGGGCTCGGAATGCGCGTGGCACTGGCCGACTTCGACGGTGCCCGGCTCGACGAGGTGGCGCGCGAGATCGCCGCCACCGGCGCCGAGACACTCGCCGTGCGCTGCGATGTGACCGACCCCGACGACCTCGAACGGCTGGCCGAGGCGACCACCGACCGGTTCGGGCCGGTGCGGCTGTTGGTCAACAACGCTGGCATCGACAGCACCGGGCGGCTGTGGGAGCTCGACCCGGAGCGCTTCGACCGCGTGCTCGGCGTCAACGTCACCGGCGTCTTCCACGGGATCCGCGCCTTCGTCCCGCGGATGCTCGCGGCGGGCGGGCAGGCGCACATCGTCAACACGGCCTCGATCGGGGCCGTCACCACCGTCCCCACCCAGGCCGCCTACTGCGCCAGCAAGCACGCGACGCTGGCCATGACGGAGTGCCTGGCAATCGAACTCGCCGCCGAGCGCGCGCCGATCACGGTCGCGGCGCTGCTGCCCGGCCCGGTGCACACCGCGATCTACGAGGCCGCCGGGTCCGACGGTTCGGCGGGTGCCGCCACCCGGGACCGGATGGAGGCCTTCCTGCGCGAGAACGGGGTGACCCCAGAGCAGGCCGCGGACACGATGTTCGAGGGGCTGGCCGCGGGAAGGTTCTGGATCTACACCCATCCCGAACGCGCCGACGATCTGCTGCGGCTGCGGGCCGACCGCCTGACTGGCCACCTGGCGCCGACCGCGCCCTGAGATACCTGCAGGTGGCGGTCGGCGTGGGATAATGGCGGAATGCCGCCTTCGTCACCCTTGCCACTCGATCCGATCGAGGAGGCCCACCGCCAATGGGAGGAGCACGGCTGGGGCGATGTCGCAGATGGGATGGCCGCGGTCACCTCGCTGATGCGCGCGCAGCAGATCATGATGGCCCGGGTCGAAGAGGTGCTCAAGCCGACCGGACTCACCTTCTCGCGGTACGAACTGCTGACGCTGCTCACCTTCACCCGCACCGGCGCCCTCCCGATGGCGAAGGCCAGCGCCCGTCTCCAGGTGCACCCGACCAGCGTCACCAACGCCGTCGATCGGCTCGAATCCGCGAAACTCGTTCGCCGAGTTCCGCATCCGAGCGACCGTCGCGCTACTCTGATCGAAATCACCCAGGCCGGCCGCGATTTGGCTCTCACGGCCACCGAGCAGCTCAACACCCAGGTCTTCGCTCAACCCGGATTGTCCGCCGATAAGCTCGACACCCTCGTGCGGATTCTCGCGGAGCTCCGCCGTAGCGCGGGCGACTTCGACACCGGGGACGCACCCACCAAGTGGTGAGCTGATCAGCGAGCAAGGAGTGCGACGTTGGTGCTGGTTCTTGGCGTGTCGGCGGGCGCTAGTGGAGCGCGCGCGGTGCTGGCGCTCTCGGATCGACCGCATCACGAACCGGTGGCGCGCTGCGACGTTCGACGTCGCCCCGGCACGACCATCGGTGAGCCGGTCATCTCCGCGATCCGCACACTGCGCGCCACCGCGGTAGAGCGGGCCGCGTTCATCGGGGCGACCGCCGTGACCCTGCGCACCGGCATCGACCCCGACGTGGTGGAGAGCGCCACCGCCGCGACCACCCGGCAGCACGTGCGGGTGGTGCCCGAAACCTCCGCCCAGTTGCGGTATCTCAGGTTCACCGGCCGACTGCCGCGCCGCGGCTCGGTCCTGCTCTACGACGTGGGGAGCTCGGGACTGGCCGCCTGCGTGGCGGACACGGTGTCCGGTGAGGTGCTGGCGTCCCGCCGCAGCGCGGTGGTCGGCGGGGACCAGTTCGACCGGCTGGTGCAAGAGCACCTGGCGGGCCGCGGGATCCGGCTCGAGCAGGCGGCGTGCCGCGATCTCAAGGAGCAGCTCGGGTTCGAGCGGATCGTCACCGCCAAGGATCCGGAGACCGGCGCGTGCCAGGTCCTGACGAACAACGATCTGGCGGGACTGGCCGCGGATGCCGTCGCCCACTCGAGCACGGTGCTGCGCAGCATGATCCGTGAATCGGGCACCACGCCGTCGTCGATCGTGCTGCTCGGGGGCGGCGCGCACACCCCGGCCCTTGGTTCACGGCTGGAGACGCTGCTGCGGATCCCGGTTGTCGTGCCGCCGGAACCGGCCTCGGTGGCGGGGCGAGGAGCGGTGCTCCTC
>NZ_JBSGTR010000050.1:0-43917 GCF_053607505.1 Rhodococcus sp. NPDC055112 | reverse complement strand
CCAACGTCCCCACAGGCGCAGACGCATCAGTCGCATTCCACTCCCGCAGCACCAACTCCCGCTCACCCGCACCGAGCAGATCGATATCACCGACCACCACGTCCGTGTCCACCGTGTCGCCGACCGGCGACTCGGTGTCCACCGTCACCGCACGCAGGACTCGAAGCAGACCGTCGACCATGCGCTCGACACCGGCGGTGTCGAACAGCGCCGTGGCATAGGTCACCGCACCGTGCAGGCCTGCGGGCGCGCCGTCGGCGTCGTAGCTGTCGACGAACCCGAACTCGAGATCGAACTTGGACAGCACCTCGTCCGATTCGACACCGGAGACCGTCAGTCCACCGAGCTCGACGTCAGGGGAGTCGAGGTTCTCGAACGAGAGCGAGACCTGGAACAGCGGCGAGTACGCCTGCGAGCGAACGGGGTTGAGCACCTCGACGACCTGCTCGAACGGAACATCGGCACGACCGAAGGCACCGAGGTCGGTCTCCCGGGCCCGGGCGACGATCTCACCGAACGACGCACCGCCGTCGACCTCGAGACGCAACACCAGCGTGTTGACGAACATGCCAACCAGGTCGTCGAGCAAGGCGTCACCGCGACCGGCCACCGGGGTTCCGATGACGATGTCGCTGGTCCCCGACAACCGCGCAAGCAGCACCGCGAGCACGGAGTGCATGACCATGAACAACGTCGCGCCACTGCGGCGCGCCACCTCGTCGATCGCGGCGTGCAACTCTGCGTCGATCGTGAACGGCTGCACGGCACCGATGTTCGACATCACCGCCGGACGCGGGCGATCCGTCGGGAGCTCCAGCACATCCGGCGCACCACGCAACGCCTCGGTCCAATAGGCCAGCTGAGCCGAGACCAGCGACTGCGGGTCCTGCTCGGAACCGAGCACCTCACGCTGCCACAACGTGTAGTCCACGTACTGCACCGGCAACGGCGCCCACGTCGGCTGCTGCCCCGTGCTGCGGGCGGCGTAGGCCACCACCACGTCACGGGTCAACGGAGAGACCGACCAACCGTCGGCCGAGATGTGGTGCACGGTCATCGCCAGCACGTACTCGGCGCCGGCCTCGACCTCGTAGAGCCGGGCCCGCAGCGGAACCTGCTCGGTGACATCGAACGGCGCCGCGATGAACTCGATCGCCGCGGCGGCAACCGACTGCGCGTCCGCGAACACCGGGGCCAGGTCGACGGGCGCCTGATCGGCCGGCAGCACGACCTGGTGACCGATGCCGTCGAAGTCGACGTACACCGTGCGCAGCACCTCGTGCCGCGCCACCACGTCGGCCACCGCGGCCTGCAGCGCCTCGACGTCGAGGATGCCCGAGAGCCGCACCACGATCGGGATGTTGTACGCCGAGGACGACGAGTCGAACCGGTTCAGGAACCACATCCGCGACTGCGCGGGCGAGAGCGGAATCCGCTCCGGACGCTCCCGCACCGTCAACGCGACGTGGCCACCGGCACCCACCGACGACGCCAGCCGCGCCGCCAACGCCTCCACCGTCGACGCCTCGAACAACTCCCGCACCGCGACCCGGGCATCGAGCGCGCTGCTCAACCGGGCCGCGACCTGCATCGCGATCAGCGAGTTACCACCGAGGGCGAAGAAGTCGTCGTCGAGACCGACCCGCGCCACCCCGAGGAGGTCCGCGAACGTGCCGGCCACCACCTGCTCCACCGGAGTGGTCGGCGCCCGGAACTCGGCCGCCTCGAACACCGGCTCCGGCAATGCCTTCCGATCCAGCTTGCCGCTCGAGTTCAGCGGGAACTCGGCGAGCACCAGGACCTGGGAGGGAACCATGTACGCCGGCAACTCGGCCGCGACGACGGCCCGCAGTTCGGCGGCCGTCGGCGCGGCGCCGGGAGCCGCCGTCACGTAGCCGACGAGGTGCTCGCCCGCACGCGGGTCGCGCACCATCGTCACGATCGACTGGGTGACGGCGTCGGAGCGCATCAGCGCCGACTCGATCTCACCGAGCTCGATCCGCAGACCGCGCAGCTTCACCTGGAAGTCGGTGCGGCCCAGGTACACCAGTTCGCCGAGCTCGTTCCACCGCACCAGGTCGCCGGTGCGGTACATCCGGGCACCCGGCTCCGACGACGTGCCCGTCGCGGCGAACGGATCGGCTACGAACCGGTCGGACGTCAGGTCGACCCGGCCGTGGTACCCGCGGGCGAGCTGGGCGCCGGCCAGGTACAGCTCACCGGGCACACCCGCCTGCACCGGGTGCAAACGCTCGTCGAGCACGTAGGCGCGGGTGTTCCACGCCGGACCACCGATCGGCACGATCCCGTCGACGGGACCGGTGATCTCGTGTCCGGTGGTGGTGATGGCGGCCTCGGTCGGACCATAGGTGTTGTGCAGCCCGCCGTGGAAGTGCGCGCGCACGGTGTCGACCAGTTCGGCGGACAGGGCCTCGCCGCCGCTGTGCAGATGGCGCAGCGACGACAGTGCCTCCGCGTGCCCCTCGGCGACCATCGCCGCGATCACCGACGGCACGAACTCCGCGATGGAGACGCGGTGGTCACGCATCAGACCCGCCAGGTACCCCATGTCGAGGTGCCCACCGGGACGCGCGATGACCAGTCGAGCGCCGACGCACAGGGGCAGGAAGCACTCCCACACCGAGACGTCGAAGGTGAACGGCGCCCGCTGCATGACGCAGTCGGCGTCGGTGACCCCGTATTCGCCCTCCAGCCACCGCATCTGGTTGACGATCGCGGCGTGCGAGACCGTGACGCCCTTGGGCCGCCCGGTCGAACCGGAGGTGTAGAGCACATACGCCGGGTGCGCGGGCCGCAGGGGCGAAGTCCGCTCGTCGTCCCGCACCGGCGCGTCACCGTGAGCGGACAGATCGAGGGCCGCGATGTCCACCGTCCGAACCTCGAGGGAGACCGGAGTACCCGCGGTCAGGACCAGCAGCGGTGCTGCGGACTCCACCACGTAGGCGTTACGTTCGACCGGCTGATCCGGATCGATCGGAACATAGGCGGCACCCGCCTTGACGATCGCGTGCATGCCCACGAGCATCTCGATCGAACGCGGGATCGCCAGCCCGACACGGGTCTCCGGGCCGACGCCCTCCGCGACCAGCCATCTGGCCAGCCGGTTCACCCGGGAATCGAACTGCGCGTACGTCAGCTCGACCCCTTCGAAGATCACCGCCACCTCGTCGGGGCGACGAGCGACCTGGGTGTCGATCAGATCGACGAGAGTGGACGGCGCGACCTCGACCACGGTGTCGTTCCAGTCGCCGAGCACCACGGCACGCTCCGCGTCGGCCAGCAGTTCGATGTCGCCCACCGGGGTGTCGTCGCCGCGCACCACCGCTGCCAGGATGCGGCCGAACGTCGCCGCGATGGCCTCCGCCGTGGTGGCGTCGAACAGGTCGACGGCGTAGGTGAGCTGCGCCGTCAACCCGATCGGAGCGCCGTCCTCGTCGTAGCGGTCGACCATCGTGAAGTCGAGGTCGAACCAGGTGACGACCGCATCGATGTCGAGCCCAGCCACGTGCAGCCCCGGCAGGTCCAACTCGGACTTGGCCAGGTTCTGGAACGTGAGCGCGACCTGGAACAGCGGCGAGTGCGACTGAGAGCGCACCGGCGAGATCGCGTCGACGATCCGCTCGAACGGCACGTCCGCGTGCCCGAAGGCGGCCAGGTCCTGGTCCCGGACATGAGCCAGGAATGCGCCGAATCCAGCAGCGGGATCGACCTGGGTACGGAGCACCAGGGTGTTGACGAACATGCCGACCAGGTCGTCGAGCTGGGCCTCGCCACGGCCGGCCACCGGCGCACCGATCGCGATGTCGGTGCTTCCGGACAGCCTGGCCAGCAACACCGCGAGTGCGCCGTGCACGACCATGAACTGGGTCACCGCGTGCTCGCGCGCGATCCGCTCGACACCGCGATGCACCTCGGCGTCGATCTCGAAGACGAGCTTTGCTCCGCGATTGCTCGCGACGGCCGGGCGCGGCCGGTCGGTCGGCAGCTCGATCAGATCCGGGAGACCGGTGAGCGTCTCCGTCCAGTACCCGACCTGACGGGCGACGAGTGACGCGGGATCCTCCTCGAATCCGAGCACCGCGCGCTGCCAGAGCGCGAAGTCCGCGTACTGCACCGCGAGCGGCGCCCAGGTGGGCGCCTGGCCGAGGCTGCGCGCCGCGTAGGCGAGCATCACGTCTCGGGTCAGCGGGGCGATCGACCAACCGTCGGCGCTGATGTGGTGCACGACCAGCACCAGCACGAACTCGTTCGGCCCCACCAGGAACAGCGACCCCCGAAGCGGCACACCCGCTGCGACGTCGAACGGCGTCGTGACCAACGCGGCCACACGGTCGAACACCTCGGACTCGGCGATCGACACCGGAGTCAGATCCGGGACCGCTTGTGCCGCAGACACGATCACCTGCTGCGGCGCTCCGTCCACCTCGGGGAAGACGGTGCGCAGCGACTCGTGCCGCTCGAGCACGTCGGCAACCGCCGCCTGGAGCGCCGCGGTGTCGAGCTCGCCGGTCAGACGGATGGCCATCGGAATGTGGTACGCCGCGGACTCGGGGTCGAAGCGGTTGAGGAACCACATCCGCTGCTGTGCCAACGACAACGGCAACTCGTCGGGGCGCTCACCCGCGACGAGGGCCGGGCGCGCACCCTCACCGGCGTGCGAGGCAACCGCGGCCGCCAGCATCGCGACCGTGGACGCATCGAAGAGCGTCCGCACCGACACCGTGGTGTCCAGCGCCGCGCCGAGTCGCGCGGTCACCTGAGTGGCGATCAGGGAGTTGCCGCCGAGCTCGAAGAAGTCGTCGTCGGCACCGATTCGCGTGGCGCCGAGAACGTCGGCGAACACGCTCGCGACGATCTCCTCGGTCGGCGTGGACGGCGCCCGGAACTGCCTGGCCTGCAGCACCGGAGCGGGGAGCGCCTTGCGGTCCAGCTTGCCGCTGGCGTTGAGCGGGAACGCGTCCAACACGACGAAGACCGACGGCACCATGTAGGCGGGCAAGCCCGCGCGCAGCGCGGTCCTGACCTCGTCGAGGTCCACGGTCTCCCCCGCGGCGGGCACGACGTAACCGACGAGAGCCTCGCCGGACCGCTCGTCGCGGTGCAGGGTCACCACGGACTGCTCGATCGCGGGCACGGCCAGCAACGCCGTCTCGATCTCGCCGAGTTCGATGCGCAGACCGCGCAGCTTCACCTGGAAGTCGGTGCGGCCCAGGTACTCGAGCTCGCCGCCGATGACCTCACCGGTCGCGGCGTCCATCGTGTGGATCCAGCGCACCAGGTCACCGGTGCGGTACATCCGCTGCCCGGCCACGAACGGGTTCGCCACGAACCGGTCGGCGGTCAGGTCCGTGCGTCCCACGTATCCGCGGGCCAGCTGGTCGCCTGCCAGGTAGAGCTCGCCCGCGACCCCCATCGGAACGGGGCGAAGCCGCGCGTCCAGCACGAACACCTGCGTGTTCCACACCGGCGCGCCGATCGGCACGCTCACCCGGTCCGAGGCGGTGACCTCGTGGAAGGTGACGTCCACCGCGGCCTCCGTCGGGCCGTACAGGTTGTGCAACCGCGCCTGCGGCGCGACCTCACGCAACCGGTCCGCGGTCTGGGCAGGCAGTGCCTCGCCGGATGCGAACACGCACACGAGCGAGTGCGCCTCCGCCACGGAGGGTTCCGCCACGAACAGGGCCAACATCGACGGCACGAAGTGGGCGGTGGTCACCGACTGGTCGGCGATCACCTGCGCCAGGTAGGCCGGGTCCCGATGGCCGTCGGGCACGGCGATCACCAGGCGTGCACCGACCTGCAGCGGCCAGAACAGCTCCCAGACCGACACGTCGAAGGTGACCGGGGTCTTCTGCAGCACGGCGTCCCGCGCGTCGAGACCGTACTCCGCCTGCATCCACATCAGGCGGTTGACGATCGCGCCGTGGCTGACCGCGACGCCCTTCGGCCTGCCCGTCGATCCCGAGGTGAAGATGACGTAGGCGGTGCTCGACGGGATCAGCACACCGATCCGCTCGGCGCTCGTCACCGGTCCGGCTTCGACGCCGGAAAGCTCCAGCGCATCGATGTTCAGGACAGACCTGTCCCCGGGTGCCTCGAATCCGTCCCGCGTGGTCGACAGGACGCACACCGGGTCGGCGGTGTCGAGGATGTGTCCGATCCGGTCGGCCGGCTGGTCCGGGTCGATCGGCACGTATGCGCCGCCCGCCTCGAGCACCGCATAGATCCCGACGAGGAGATCGAAGGACCGGCGCACGGCGAGCGCGACGAGCGATTCCGGACCGACGCCCATCGAGATCAGGTGCCGGGCCAGCCGGTTCGCCCGCGCCGAGAACTCGGCGTAGGTGAGCGACTCACCGTCGAAGGTGAGCGCCACCGAGTTCGGCGTCGCGGCGACCTGCTCGTCGAACAGATCGACGAGGGTCTGCGGGACGATCAGTTCGTCCGTCGCGTTCCAGTCGAACAGCACACGCTCCCGCTCGGCGTCGCCGAGCAGGTCGATGTCGCCCACCCGGACACCGGGGTCCGTGACCGCGGCCCGCAGGATCCGGACCAACCGCTGCGCGAACGCCTCGATCGTGGTCCGGTCGAACAGGTCGGTGGCATACCGCAATGCGGCACCCATCCCGTCGGGACGACCACCGACCTCGATTCCTTCGGTGACGATCAGGGTCAGGTCGAACTGGCTGCTGTCGACCTCATAGTCGACACCACTGATCGTCAGCTCGGGCAGCTCGAGGGTGGTGTTCTCGTTGTGCTCGAAGGTCATCGACGCCTGGAACAGCGGCGAATGAGACTGCGAGCGAGCCGGGTTGAGCACCTCGACGAGTCGCTCGAACGGGATCTCGGAGTGCCCGAACGCGGCCAGGTCGGCCACCCGAACCCTCCGGAGCAGGTCGCCGAACGAGCCGGACGGGTCGACCTCGGTGCGCAACACCAGGGTGTTGACGAACATGCCGACCAGGTCGTCGAGCTCCGCCTCGCTGCGACCCGCGATCGGCGTGCCGACCGCGATGTCGGTGCCGCCGGACAGGCGCGAGAGCAGCACCGAGTAGGCGGCGTGCACGACCATGAAGGTGGTGACGCCGTACTCACGGGCCAGCGCCTCGATGCCTGCCACGACCTCGGGGTCGATCTCGAAGGGCAGTCGTGATCCGCGACCGGACGCCACCGCGGGCCGGGGCCGGTCGGTGGGCAGTTCGAGCACGTCCGGGAGCCCCGCGAGGGTGTCCTTCCAGAACCCGATCTGCCCGGCGGCCAACGACTCCGGATCGTCTTCGGAACCGAGCCGCTCGAGCTGCCACAGGGTGAAGTCGGCGTACTGCACCGGGAGCGGCGCCCAGGCCGGCTGCTGACCCGCCGCGCGGGCCACATAGGCGAGCGTCAGGTCACGGGCCAGCGGTCCGGTCGAGACTCCGTCGGTGCTGATGTGGTGGATCGCCATCACGAGCACGTGCTCGTCGGCGCCGGTCCGCAGCACCGCGCCGCGCACGGGCACCCGCGCGCTCACGTCGAATCCGGCCCCGAGGATCTCGATCACCCGATCGGTCACCTCGTGCGCATCGGTGTCCACCGGCTCGAGGTCCAGCACGACCTGGTCGGCCGGGAGGATGACCTGCGCCGGTCCCTGCTCGTCGTTCGGGAACACGGTGCGCAGGGACTCGTGCCGCTCGAGCACGTCCCGGACCGCCAGCTCGAGCGCCTCGATGTCGAGGCGTCCGCGCAGGCTGATGGCAAACGGGACCGTGTAGGCGGAGGACGACGGATCGAACTGGTTGAGGAACCACATCCGGTTCTGCGCGAGGGACAACGGGATCCGGTCCGGCCGGACCCGCGCGGCGAGCGCGGTCCCCCGTGCCGATCCGACGGTGGCTTCGGCACGGGCGGCCAGGCCCGCCACCGTTGCGTCCTCGAACACCTCCCGCACCGCAAGCGCGCATCCCAGCGCGGCGTCGATCCGGGAGACCAGCCGCATGGCGAGCAGCGAGTTGCCGCCGAGCTCGAAGAAGTCGTCGTCGAGACCGACCTGCTCGATACCGAGCACGTCACCGACCACCGCCGCCACCGTCTGCTCGGTGGGGGTCACCGGCGCGCGGAACACCCGCGCCGCGAACACCGGGGCAGGCAACAGCTTCCGATCCAGCTTGCCGGCGGTGTTCAGCGGGAATGCGTCGAGCACCATCACCAACGCGGGGACCATGTACCCCGGCAGCGCGCCGGCCACCTGTCCGCGCAGGTCCGCCCCGTCCGCCCCTGGCGCCACCACATAGGCGACCAGCTGGTCACCCGTGGCCGCTGCGGTGTGCAGCACCACCACGGCCTGCGCGACGCCGGTCAGCCGCTCGAGCGCCGACTCGATCTCACCCAGTTCGATCCGCTGACCGCGCAGCTTGACCTGGAAATCGGTGCGCCCCACGTACTCCAGCCAACCCCGCCGATCCCATCGGGCCAGGTCGCCGGTGCGGTACATCACCGAACCGCCACCGTCGAACGGATTCGCGACGAATCGCTCCGCCGTCCGGTCGGGCCGACCGTGGTAGCCGCGGGAGACCTGGGCTCCGGCGAGATAGACCTCACCCGACACACCCATCGGGACCGGGTGCAGACGCGAGTCGAGCACGTACGCCTTCATGTTCCACACGCCGCGACCGATCGGCATCGACTCCGTCTCGGACCCGTCGCACCAGTAGTGCACCGACGTCAACGTCGTCTCCGCAGGACCGTAGGCGTTGTTCAGTCGAACATCCGACGCCTCCAGCGTGCGCGCCGCCAGCTCGGGGCTCAGCGCCTCGCCTGCCAGCTGCAGCGCCCGGAGGGTCGGCGGCAACGCCGTCTCCGGCTCGGACATCAGCGTCGCCAGCATCGAGGGAACGAACCCGAGCAGCGTCACACCCCACTCGCGGCACATCGCCACGAGGTATCGCGGATCCCGGTGCCCGTCGGGCCGGGCGATCACCAGGTGGGCGCCGGCGAGGAAGGGCACGAACAGCTCCCACACCGACGGGTCGAACACCACCGGCGTCTTCTGCAGCACGACGTCGTCCGCGGTGACCGCGTACTCGTCGACGAACCACGACAGCTGGTTCACGATCGCCGCGTGCGGAACGGACACGCCCTTCGGCACACCGGTGGATCCCGAGGTGAAGATCACGTACGCCGGGTTCTCGGGCCGCAGCGGCGCCACCCGCTCCGCGTCGCGCACCGGCGCGTCGGCGAAGGCGGACACGTCCGCGCGGTCGATCTCGACGACCGCGAGACCCTCGGGCACCTCGACGCCGTCGAAGGACGTCGTCATCACGCACACCGGATCCGCGATCTCGAAGACGGTGGCGAGGCGGTCCGCCGGCTGGTCCGGGTCCGCGGGCACAAACGCGCCACCGGCCTTGACCACCGCGAACATCGCGGTCAGCATCTCCACCGACCTGCGCGCCGCGACGACGACGGTCGACTCCGGACCGACCCCACGGGAGATCAGCAGCCTGGCGAGCCGGTTCACCCGGGCGTCGAACTCGCCTGCGCCGAGCGTGATCCCGTCGAACGACACCGACGGGTGCGTGGCGAACCGACGTGCGCTCTCGTCGATCCAGTCGACCAGCGTGCCCTGCCGGACCGCGGCATCGGTGGCGTTCCAGTCGTGCAGCGTCCGCTGCAGATCCGACTCCGACACCAGTTCGAGGTCACCGACGACGCGATCGACGTCACCGGTCACCTGCTCGAGCACGGTGACCAGTCCGTCGGCGTATGCCCGCACGGTCTCCTCGTCGAACAGGTCCGTGGCGTAGGTGACGAACGCGTCCATGCCGTCGACACGACCGTCCGCGTCGAGGCGGTCCGACATCGTGAAGTCGAGGTCGAACTTGGCGACCACCATGTTCGCGTCCAGGCCTGCGACCGTGAGGCCGGGCAGTTCCAGCTCGGTGCGGGCCAGGTTCTGGAACGTCAACGACACCTGGAACAGCGGCGAGTGCGACTGCGAACGGACCGGCGAGATGGCCTCCACCAGGCGTTCGAACGGCACGTCCGCGTGGCCGAAGGCCGTCACGTCGGTGTCTCGAACCCGGGCGACGAGCGCCGCGAACGACTCGCCTGCCTCGACCTGAGCGCGCAGCACCACGGTGTTGACGAACATGCCGACCAGGTCGTCGAGCACCGCCTCGCCGCGGCCGGCGATCGGGGCGCCGATCGTGATGTCCTCGGTGCCGGACAGCCGTGCCAGCAGCACCGCGAGGGCAGCGTGCACGACCATGAACTCGGTGACGCCCTGCTCGCGGGCGACCCGTTCGATTCCCGCGCGCAGGTCGCGGCCGATCCG
This sequence comes from Rhodococcus sp. NPDC055112, assembly GCF_053607505.1. NCBI lineage: Bacteria > Bacillati > Actinomycetota > Actinomycetes > Mycobacteriales > Nocardiaceae > Rhodococcus > Rhodococcus sp. NPDC055112. The sequence continues at coordinate 33,584 of NZ_JBSGTR010000050.1, read as the reverse complement.
GACCGACACGGTTGCGCCCCGGTTGCTCGCGATCGCGGGCCGGGACCGGTCGGTGGGCAGCTCCAGCAGCCCGGGCACGCCGTCGAGCGCGCCGCGCCAGTAGTCCAGCTGCCTCGAGATCAGGGACTCCGGGTCGTCCTCGGAGCCGAGCAGTCCGCGCTGCCACAGCGCGAAGTCCGCGTACTGCACGGGCAGCGGCGACCAGTCCGGTCCCGGCATGCCCGCGCGGCGCGACTCGTAGGCCACCATCACGTCGCGAGTCAGCGGCGCGATGGACCAGCCGTCGGCGCTGATGTGGTGGACCGACAGGACCAGGACGTACTCCCGCTCCCCCGTCGAGAACAACGCGGCGCGCAGCGGCACCTCGGCGACCACGTCGAACGGCGCCGACATCAGCGCGACCACCCGGTCGAGGATCTCGGCCTCGGCGACGGCCACCGGGGTCAGGTCAGGAACCGCCTGCGCCGCAGGCACGATCACCTGCTGCGGGTCGCCGTCGACCTCCGGGTAGACGGTGCGCAGCGACTCGTGCCGCTCGAGCACGTCCACGACGGCGGCCTGCAGTGACGCGATGTCGAGATCTCCGGTGAGCCGGATCGCGACGGGGATGTTGTACGCCGCCGACTCCGGATCCATCCGGTTGAGGAACCACATCCGCTGCTGCGCCAGCGAGAGCGGGATCGTGTCCGGCCGCTCCTGCGCGACCAGCTCGGGCCGAGCGCCCGTACCGACGTACTGCTCGATCTCCAGGGCGAGTGCCTCGACCGTGGACGCATCGAACAAGGTGCGCACCGGCACCGTCGCGTTCAGCGACACACCCAACCGAGCCGTCACCTGGGTGGCGATCAGTGAGTTTCCGCCGAGTTCGAAGAAGTCGTCGTCGAGTCCGACCCGCTCGATACCGAGCACGTCGGCGAAGGTCGAGGCGACCGCCTCCTCCACCGAATTGGTCGGGGCGCGGTACGCCTTCGCCGCGAACACGGGCGCCGGCAGCGCCTTTCGATCCAGCTTGCCGACCGGGGTACGCGGAACCTCGTCGAGGACCATGATCACCGACGGGACCATGTGCTGGGCCAGCGACTGCTCGAGCACGGACTTGAGCGCGTCGACGTCCACCGCGACGCCGTCCTCCGCCAGCACGTACGACACCAGGGTGCTGACTCCACCGGCGCCGGAATGGCCCATGGTGACCGCGAACTCGATGCCGGGCTGGGCGGTGAGCAGGGAGTCGACCTCGCCCAGTTCGACGCGGAAGCCGCGCACCTTGACCTGGAAGTCCGAGCGGCCGACGTAGTCGAGTTCGCCGTGTTCGGTCCACCGGACCAGGTCGCCGGTGCGGTACATACGCCCGCCCGGCTCGCCGAAGGGATCGGCGACGAAGCGGTCCGACGTGAGGTCCGGTCGTCCGCGGTATCCGCGGGCGAGGCTGGACCCACCGATGTACAGCTCGCCGACGACTCCGTCGGGCACCGGCTGCATGCGGGTGTCGAGCACCAGCGCCCGCACGCCGCAGACCGGCTTGCCGATGGTGATGGGCTGACCGGGAATCATCGGTTCGGTGAAGGAGACGACGATGGTCGTCTCGGTGGGACCGTATCCGTTGAGGAACTCCCGGTCGCCACCCCACCTGGTCACCAGGTCCGGCGTGCAGGCCTCGCCGCCGACACCGATCATGCCCAGGTCTGGCAGTCCGGACGGGTCCACCGACGACAACGTGGTCGGGGTCATCATCGCGTGGGTCACCCGCTCGCCACGCAGCAGGTCCGCCAGCTCGGTGCCGCCGTAGATCGTCGTGGGCGCGATCACCAGACACGCGCCCGCCATCGCGGCGAGCAGCATCTCGTTGATCGAGATGTCGAAGCTCGGCGAGGCGAAGTGCAGCACCCGCGAATCCGCCGTCGTGAGGGTTGCCCGGCGCTGGAACTCGACGAAGTCCGCCAGTCCGACGTGGGTCACCACGACGCCCTTGGGCTTTCCGGTGGAACCGGAGGTGTAGATCACCCAGGCCGGCTGCTCGAGCCGGACCGGCGCGATCCGGTCGGCGTCCGTGACCGGAGCCGGTGACAGCTCGGACAACTGTGCGACGAAGTCGCTGTCGTCGAGAGCGAGCCACTGCACGTGATCCGGCAGTGCCGCGACGAACGACGAGGCGGTGAGTCCGACGACGACCTCCGAATCGGAGACCATGTGCTCGATCCGGTCTGCCGGGTAGCTCGGGTCGATCGGCACGTACGCGGCGCCGGTCTTCGCGATCGCCCAGATGGCCAGCACAGACTCGAGCGAGCGGGGCAGCGCCATCGCGACAACGGATTCCGGGCCTGCGCCGCGGGCGATGAGCTCGCGAGCCAGCCGCGACGACTCCCCGTCGAGCTCACGGTAGGTGACCGAACGTCCGTCTGCGACGAGCGCGACGGCCGCCGGGTCCCGATCTGCTGCGGCGGCGAGAAGCTCGGGCAGCGTCTGCGGCTCGGTCTCGCCTGCCCCGATCCGGGCGGCGAGCTCGGCGCGCTCGGCCTGGGACAGGATCTCGATGTCGCCGACCGGTGCGTCCGCACCGGAGACGATCGACTCGAGCACCCGCACGAACCGGGCGATGAATCCCTCGATCGTCGCCGCGTCGAAGAGGTCCGTGGCGTAGGTGAAGCTGCCGCGGACACCCGTCGGCGCGCCGTCCCCGTCGAAGTTCTCCGCGAGGTTCACCTGCAGGTCCAGCCGAGCGACCTTGGGGTCGACGTCGAGCGCCTCGACCCGCAGGCCGGGCAGTTCCAGCGAGGTCTGCCCCATGTTCTGCATCGACAACGCCACCTGGAACAGCGGCGTCCGGGACTGCGAGCGCTCGGGGCTGAGCACCTCGACCAGTCGCTCGAAGGGAACGTCGGCGTTCGCGAACGCGGACAGGTCCACCTCGCGGGTGGCCGCGAGGAACTCGGCGAACGACTGTGCAGGCGCCACCTCGGTCCGCAGCACCAGGGTATTGACGAACATGCCGACCAGGTCGTCGAGCGCGGCCTCGCCGCGACCGGCGACCGGCGTGCCGATCGCGATGTCCTCGGTGCCACTGAGCCGGGCCATCAGCACCGCCAGCGCCGAGTGCAGCACCATGAACATCGTCGAGTTGTGATCGCGCGCGAGTTCGACCAGTCCGCGGTGCAGGTCCGTGCCGACGGTGAACTCGACCGTGTCGCCGACGTGAGAGGCGACCATCGGCCGCACCCGGTCGGCGGGCAGGTCCAGCTGAACCGGCACATCCTCCAGGGTCTGCTTCCAGTACGAGATCTGCTGTGCGACGAGTGAATCCGGGTCGCTCTCGGATCCGAGCGCCTCCCGCTGCCACAGCGCGAAGTCCGCGTACTGCACCGCCAGCGGTTCCCATCCGGGCATCTCACCCGCGGCCCTTGCCGCGTAGGCGACCATCACGTCCCTGGTCAGCGGACGGATCGAGAAACCGTCGCCCGCGATGTGGTGGACCACCAGGACCAGCACGTGCTCATCGGTTCCCGCCACGGCGAACAGGACCGCACGCACCGGCACGGCGGCCGTGACGTCGAAGCCCTGCGTCGCGACCGCGACCACCCGCTCGAACACCTCGTCCGCGCCGATCTCGATCTCGGCCAGCTCCAGCGCGACGGACTCGGCGGGCAGGATCACCTGATGGCCGGTGCCGTCGAGTGCCGGGTACACCGTTCGCAGCACCTCGTGCCGTGCGATCAGGTCCCCGACAGCGGCCCGCAGCGCGTCGACATCCAGGTCACCGGTCAGGCGAACCGCCACCGGGATGTTGCTGGCAGCGGAGGTCGTGTCGAACTGGTTGATGAACCACATCCGCTGCTGCGCCATGGACAGCGGGATCGCGTCGGGACGCGGCCTGGCCGCCAGCTCGATCCGGCCGCCCGAGCCGACCTGCGTCTGCAGACGGGCCGCGAGCGCCGCCACGGTCGACGCCTCGAACAGCTCACGGACCGGCACCCGGGTATCGAGTGCCGCTCCGATCCGCGCCATCAGCTGCGTCGCGACCAGCGAGTTGCCACCGAGTTCGAAGAAATCGTCGTCAAGGCCGACCTGCGGAGCGCCGAGCACCTCGCTGAAGATGTCGGCCACGACCTGCTCGACCCGTGTCGTGGGCGCACGGAAGGTCTTCGATTCGAAGACGGGCGCGGGCAACGCCTTCCGGTCCAGTTTGCCGCTCGAGTTCAGCGGGAACGCCTCGAGCACCATCAGCGCTGCGGGCACCATGTACGCGGGCAGGGCCTGCCCGAGCGAACCGCGCAGCTCCTCGACATCGACGTGGGCGCCCGCCGACGGCACCACGTATCCGACGAGCTGATCACCGGTGGGCGTCGCCGCCACCACCGCGACCGACTGGCTGATCGACGGATGCGCCAACAGCGCGGTCTCGATCTCGCCGAGCTCGATCCGCTGCCCGCGGAACTTCACCTGGAAGTCGGTCCGCCCGATGTAGTCCAGTTCGCCCGTCGCGTCCCAGGTGACCAGGTCACCGGTGCGGTACATCCGCTCGCCGGTCGAGGAGAACGGGTTCGCAACGAACCGGTCCGACGTCAGATCCACCCGGCCGTAGTAGCCGCGCGCCAACTGGACGCCGGCCAGGTACAGCTCGCCGGGAACGCCAACCGGAACCGGCCGCAGCCGCGAATCCAGCACGAACACCTGCGAATTCCACTCCGGTCGACCGATCGACACCGAACCGCTCGCGGCGGTGCCGGTCACGTCCGCATAGGTGATGGAGACCGCCGCCTCCGTCGGGCCGTACAGGTTGTGCAGGCGGGCATCGGTGATGTCCGCGAAGCCGCGGACGGTCTCCGCCGGCAGCGCCTCACCGATCGCGAACACGTGCCGGAGCGAGGTCAACGCCGCCGCCTGTTCGCCCGACGCGCGGAGATCCGACGACACGACGTCGGAGAACACAGTCAGCATCGACGGCACGAAGTCCGTGATCGTCACACCCAGGTCCCGGATCGTCTCCGCCACGTACGCGGGATCGCGGTGACCGTCCGGTGTCGCCACCACCAGGTGTGCACCGACCCGCAGGGGCAGGAAGTAGCCCCACAGCGAGACGTCGAACGTCGTCGCGGTCTTCTGCAGGTAGACATCGGAGGACTCGAACCCGTACTCGGCCTGCATCCAGGCCTGCTGGTTCACGATCGCGGCGTGGCTCACGGCCACGCCCTTGGGCTTGCCGGTCGAACCCGAGGTGAAGATCACGTACGCCGGATGGTCGGGTCGCAGCATTGCCACGCGATCCGAGTCTGTCACCGGACGCGCGGAGTAGCCGGACACGTCGACCGTGTCGATGCAGAGGACAGACCTGTCCCCTGGAACCTCGAAACCGTCTCGCGCGGTGGTCAAGACACACACCGGTGCTGCCGTGTCGAGAATGTGGCCGATCCGGTCGACCGGGTGATCCGGATCCACCGGCACGTAGGCGCCACCGGCGGCGATCACCGCATACATTCCGACAACCAGATCGAGCGAACGTCGAACGGCCAATGCCACCAACGACTCCGGACCGACGCCATGCGCGATCAGCAACCGGGCCAGCCGATTGACGCGCTCCGTGAGGTCCGCGTACGTCAGCGACTCGCCCTCGAAGGTCACTGCGACCGCGTCCGGGGACACCACGGCCTGTGCGGCGAACGCGTCGAGCAGCAGCTCGCCGGGGTCGACCGGGTGGCCCGAATCGTTCCACCCGACCAGGATCCGATCCAGCTCGTCCGTCTCGAGCAGTGCGAAGTCGCCGACCGGACGCTCGGGTGCCGCCGCGACGGCCTCGAGCACGCGCAGGAAACGGTCCGCGAACGCCGCCGTCGCGGTGGCCTCGTCGAAGAGGTCCGTCGCGTAGGTGATCGCGACCGTCATCCCGGCTGCCTCGCCCGCCTCGGGCGCCGCCTCGATGAAGGTCCACTGCAGGTCGAACTTGGCGATCTGCGGATCGAAGTCGACCGCGCTCACGCTCAGTTCGGGGAGCTCCACCGCGGTCTGTCCGTGGTTCTGGAAGAACATGGCGAACTGGAACAGCGGGTGCCGCGCCTGTGACCTGGCCGGATTGAGCACCTCGACGAGCCGCTCGAACGGCACGTCGGCGTTCCCGAACGCGCCCAGATCGCTCGCGCGGACCCGGGACAACAGGCCGGCGAACGACTCCGCCGTGTCGACCTCGGTCCGCAGGACCAGGGTGTTGACGAACATGCCGACGACGTCGTCGATCGCCGCCTCGCCACGGCCCGCCACCGGCGTACCGATCGCGATGTCCGACGTGCCCGACAGTCGGGCCAGCAGAACGGCCGCGGCCGCGTGCATGACCATGAACAACGACGTGTTGTATTCCTTGGCGACTGCTTCGAGCTGTGCCAGCAGAACGGGTTCGATCTCGAACCGCCGCGTCGCGCCCTGGTTGGTGGCAACCGCAGGCCGCGGACGATCACTCGGCACGTCCAGCTGCGCAGGCAGGCCCGCCAGCTCGCCGCGCCAGTAGTCGAGCTGGCTCGAGATCGTGGACTGCGGATCGTCCTCCGACCCCAGTACCCGGTGCTGCCAGAGCGCGTAGTCGGCGTACTGCACCGGCAGCTCCGCCCAACCCGGGGCCTCGCCGACCCTCCTTGCCGTGTAGGCGGTCATGATGTCGCGAACGAACGGCGCGATCGACGCACCGTCTGCGGCGATGTGGTGCACCACCGCGGCGAGCACGAACTCGGACTCGTCGAGCTGGAAGAGGCTGATCCGCAACGGGATCTCGGCAGTCACATCGAACTGCGTGGTGCCGAGTTCGTAGAGACGGTGCGGCAGTTCGTCCGCGCTGACCGGAACCGGGATCAGCTCGCCGGTCTGCGCCTCCGGTGCCTCGATCACCTGGATCGGGCCGTCCTCCGTCTCGGGGTAACGCGTCCGCAACGACTCGTGCCGGGCGACGACGTCCGCCAGCGCGACCCCCATCGCGGCGAGGTCAAGTGCACCGGAGAGACGGATCGCCATCGGGATGTTGTTGATCGCGGACTCGGTGTCGAATCGGTTCAGGAACCACATCCGACGCTGCGCCAGCGACAGCGGAAGCCGCTCCGGGCGGGCCTGAGCGACGAGTGCCGGACGGGCTCCACTGCCTGCGAGACCACTGACGACAGCCGCCAGCGCGGCGACGGTCGAGGCCTCGAACAGCGTCCGCACCGGGACGCGGGTGTCGAGCGCCGCGCCGATCCGGGCCGCGACCTGAGCGGCGATCAGCGAGTTGCCGCCGAGGTCGAAGAAGTCGTCGTCCAGACCGACCCGCTCGAGCCCGAGCACCTCGGCGAACACGCCTGCCACGATCTCCTCGGCGGGTGTCGACGGGGCGCGGTACTCCCGAGCCTGGATCACCGGGGCAGGCAACGACTTCCGGTCCAGCTTGCCGTTTGCCGTGAGCGGGATCTCGTCCAGCACCACGAAAGCGGAGGGCACCATGTATTCGGGCAGTCGCTCCGCGGCGCCGTCGCGCACCGCGACGACATCGAGATCCGACCCACCAGGCACCACGTAGGCGACGAGCACCGGGTTTCCTGGGGTGTCCTCGCGCACGATGACCGCGACCTGTGCCACCGAGTCCTGTGCCAGCACAGCCGCTTCGATCTCACCGAGCTCGATGCGGAAGCCACGCACCTTGACCTGGTCGTCCGCGCGGCCGAGGTACTCGAGCTCACCCGAGCTGTTCCAGCGTGCGAGGTCGCCCGAGCGGTACAGCGCAGACCCCTGCGCATCGAACGGATTGGCCACGAATCGACCGGCGGTCAGTGCCGGCTGCCCCAGGTAGCCACGCGCCAACTGCACACCGGCGACGTACATCTCGCCCGGCACGCCCACCGGCGCGGGCTGCAGCCGCTCGTCGAGCACGTACACGCGCAGGCCGTCGATGGCCTGGCCGACCACCGAGGCCGACGCCGACGCCGCGGCGGCCGTCTGCGCGTCGATCTGGCGGTACGACACGTGCACCGTGGTCTCGGTGATGCCGTACATGTTCACCAGCGTGGGGGCGGTGTCCGGGTGCCGGTCGTACCAGTCGCTCAGGCGACGCAGCTCGAGCGCCTCACCACCGAAGACCACGTACCGCAACGCCAGATCGGCCGGAACCTGCCGGTCCGCCTCGACCAGCTGGTAGAACGCCGACGGCGTCTGGTTGAGCACCGTCACCCGCTCGCGCGCAAGCAGCTCCAGGAACTGCTCCGGCGAACGCGAGGTGTAGTAGTCGACGACCACGAGGGTGCCGCCGTAGAGCAGCGGGCCCCACAGCTCCCACACCGAGAAGTCGAACGCGTAGCTGTGGAACATCGTCCACACGTCGTTCTCGTCGAAGTCGAACCGTCGCTCCGTGTTCCGCATCAGGCGGGTCACGGTGCGGTGCGGAACCTGCACACCCTTCGGACGACCCGTCGAACCCGACGTGTAGATCACGTATGCGACGTTGCCCGGACGCAGCGGGGACACCCGCTCGGCATCGGTGACCGGTTCCGCCGAGACCTCCGACAGGTCCACCACATCCAACTCGATCACCGCGAGGGACTCGGGGAAGACGACCGTGCTGTTCGACTCCGCGATCGCGCAGACCGGCGCGGCGTCGGACAGCATGTACTCGATGCGATCCGCCGGGTAGGTCGGATCCACGGGCAGGTAGCCGCCACCCGCCTTGAGCACCGCCACCAGCGCGACCACCAGGTCGAGCGAGCGGGGCAACGCCACGGCGGCGAGGGTCTCGGGTCCGACTCCGGCCTCGATCAACGTGCGCGCCAGGCGGTTCGTCCGCTCGTCGAGCTCACGGTAGGTCAGCTGTCCCTCGCCGAAGCGCACCGCGACGTGGTCGGGGAATCGGGAAGCAGCGGTTCCGAACCACTCGACCAGGGTGCCGTCGACACCCGCGTCCGGTCCCGCGACCGGCCATTCCTCGAGCACCTGGCGACGCTCGACGTCCGCGAGCAGGTCGACGTCGCCGACCGTGCCTGCCGGGTCGGCCGCCACCGCGGCGAGCAGCCGCACGAATCGCCGTGCGAAAGCGTGCATCGTCACATCGTCGAAGAGATCGGTGGCGTAGGTCAGTTCCGCCGTCATGCCCGCGGGCGCACCGTCGGCGGTGAACGTCTCCGCCATCGTGACCTGGAGGTCGAACTTGGCGACCCGCGCGTCGATCTCGACGCCGCTCACGGTCAGGCCGGGCAGTTCGAGCGTCGGCACGTCCATGTTCTGGAAGGTCAACGCCACCTGGAAGAGCGGGTGCCGCGCCTGCGAACGGGTCGGGCTGAGCACCTCCACGAGGCGCTCGAATGGCACGTCGGTGTTGGCGAATGCGGCGACGTCGACCGAACGGGTCTGCCCGAGGATCTCCTCGAAGCTCGCGCCGGAATCGACCTGGGTGCGCAGCACGAGGGTGCCGACGAACATACCGACGAGGTCGTCGAGCGCGGCCTCGCCGCGTCCCGCGACCGGCGCGCCGATCGCGATGTCGGAGGTACCCGACAGCCGCGCCAGCAGCACCGACAGCGCCGCGTGCACGACCATGAACAGGGTGGCGCCCTGAGCACGGGCCAGCCCGCCGAGCTCGCGGTGCAGGTCCGCGTCAACCGTGAACCGGTGTGCGGCACCCGTGTACGACGCCACCGCCGGCCGCTGCCGGTCACTGGGCAGGTCCAGCTGGTCCGGCAACCCGGCCAGCACCTCCGACCAGTACCGCAACTGCGTCGACACCAACGACTGCGGGTCCTCCTCGGACCCGAGCAGCTCGCGCTGCCACAGCGCGTAATCGGCGTACTGCACCGGCAACGGCGACCATGCCGGCGCAGCACCGGCGGCGCGCGCTGCGTACGCGGCCATCACGTCCCGCACCAGCGGGCCCATCGACCAGCCGTCGGCACTGATGTGGTGCACGACGAACACCAGCACGAACTCGGTAGCCGAGGTCTGCAGAAGCGTCACCCTCAACGGGACCTGATCGGTCACGTCGAACCCGGTCGCCGCTTCCCGAACGAGCGCCTCGAACATCTCGCTCTCGTTCGCCGCGACGGGCGTCAGATCGGGCATCGCCTGCGCGACAGGGACGATCACCTGGACCGGACCATCGGCCGTGTCCGGGTACACCGTGCGCAGGACCTCGTGGCGGTCGAGCAGGTCGGCGACCGCGGCACGCAGCGCCTCGAAATCGACCGAACCGGTCAGCCGCACCGCGACCGGAATGTTGTTCATCGCGGACTCGGTGTCGAACTGGTTGAGGAACCACATCCGCGCCTGAGCCGAGGAGAGCGGGATCCGCTCCGGGCGCGGCCCTGCGACGAGTGCCACGCGTCCGCCCTCGCCCGCGAGGACGCCGACCGCGGCCGCGAGCGCGACGACGGTCGAGGCCTCGAACAGGATCCGCACCGGGACGCGGGTGTCGAGCGCCGCGCCGATCCGGGCCGCGACCTGAGCGGCGATCAGCGAGTTGCCGCCGAGCTCGAAGAAATCGTCGTCCAGACCGACCCGCTCGAGCCCGAGCACCTCGGCGAACACGCCTGCCACGATCTCCTCGGCGGGTGTCGACGCCGCACGGAACTCTCGGACCTCGGCGGCGGGAGCGGGCAACGCCCGCCGATCCAGCTTGCCGTTTGCCGTCAGCGGGATCTCGTCGACGACCACGAACGCCGACGGCACCATGTACTCCGGCAACACCGCGGCCGTACCCTCGCGCACAGCGGGAACGTCCACCGTCACACCGGCGGCGGGCACCACGTAGGCCACCAGCCGCGCGCTACCCGGGACGTCCTCGCGCACGATCACCGCGACCTGTGCGACGGACTCCTGGGCCAGCAGCGCCGACTCGATCTCGCCGAGCTCGATGCGGAAGCCACGCACCTTCACCTGGTCGTCCGCGCGGCCGAGGTACTCGAGGTCCCCGTTACGGTTCCAGCGCGCCACATCGCCCGACCGGTACAGCCTCGAACCGTCCACTCCGAACGGGTCGGCCACGAACCGGGACGCCGAGAGCGCCGGCTGTCCGAGGTAGCCACGCGCCAACTGCGCACCGGCGATGTACATCTCACCCGGAACGCCGACGGGAACGGGGCTGAGTCGCTCGTCGAGCACGTACACGCGCAATCCCGCGATCGCCTGGCCGACCACCGAGGCCGACGCCGACGCCGCCATCACCGCGTCGATCTGGCGGTACGACACGTGCACCGTGGTCTCGGTGATGCCGTACATGTTCACCAGCGTGGGGGCGGTGTCCGGGTGCCGGTCGTACCAGTCGCTCAGGCGACGCAGCTCGAGCGCCTCACCACCGAAGACCACGTACCGCAACGCCAGATCGGCCGGAACCTGCCGGTCCGCCTCGACCAGCTGGTAGAACGCCGACGGCGTCTGGTTGAGCACCGTCACCCGCTCGCGCGCAAGCAGCTCCAGGAACTGCTCCGGCGAACGCGAGGTGTAGTAGTCGACGACCACGAGGGTGCCGCCATAGAGCAGCGGGCCCCACAGCTCCCACACCGAGAAGTCGAACGCGTACGAGTGGAACATCGTCCACACGTCGGACTCGTCGAAACCGAACCGGTCCTCGGTGTTCGACATGAGGCGACCGACGGTCCGGTGCGGAACCTGCACACCCTTCGGACGACCCGTCGAACCCGACGTGTAGATCACGTATGCGACGTTGTCCGGCAGCAGCGGGGAACGGCGGTCCGCATCCGCGATCGCCGCGGCCGAGACCGCGTCCAGGTCAACGGCGTCGAGCTCGATCACCGGCAGCCCGGCGGGCAGCCCGATCTCGCGACCGGTCCAGGTCACCACACACACCGGTGATGCGTCGGAGAGCATGTACTCGATGCGGTCCGCCGGGTAGGTCGGATCGACCGGCAGGTACCCACCACCGGCCTTGAGCACGGCCACCAGCGCGACCACCAGGTCCGCCGATCGAGGCAGCGCCACCGCCACCAGCGACTCCGGGCCCACCCCTGCTTCGATCAGCACCCGGGCCAGGCGGTTCGCCCGCTCGTCGAGCTCCCGGTAGGTCAGCGACACGCCCTCGAACCGCACCGCGACCGAGTCGGCGCGGCGGGCCGCGACCTCCTCGAAGCCTGCCACCAGAGTCCGCTCGACGCCGGAGTCGATACCGGAGGAGTTCCACTGCGTCAGAACGCATTCACGCTCGTCCGCTCCGAGCAGGTCGATGTCGCCGACGGGCGCACCCGGGTCGGCCACGATCGCCGTGAGGACCCCGACGAAGCGGCGCTCGAACTCGTGAATCGTCTCCGCGTCGAACAGATCGGTCGCATAGGTGAGCTCAGCCGCCAGACCGGACGCCCCGGAATCGTCGCCGGTGGTCTCGGTCAGGTTCAGCTGGAGGTCGAACTTGGAGATCTGCTCGTCGTACTCGAGCGCCCGAACAGTGAGGCCCGGCAGCTCCAGTTCCGTGCGTGCCTGGTTCTGCAGGGAGAGCACCACCTGGAACAGCGGGTTCCGCGCCTGCGAACGCGTCGGGCTGAGCACCTCCACCAACCGCTCGAACGGCACGTCCGCATTCCCGAACGCACCCACATCGGTTTCCCGAGCCCGCGAGAGGATCTCGGTGAACGAGCGGTCCGTGTCCACCTCGGTCCGCAACACCAGCGTGTTGACGAACATGCCGACCAGGTCATCGAGCGCTGCCTCGCCACGCCCGGCCACCGGCGCACCGATCGCGATGTCCGAGGTGCCCGACAGGCGAGCCAGCAACACCGACAGCGCCGCATGCACAACCATGAACAGCGTCGCGCCCTGCTCACTCGCCAGCCCACTCAAGGACCGGTGCAGATCCCCATCGATCGAGAACCGGTGCATCGCACCGCGGTACGACGCCACCGCCGGCCGCGGCCGGTCACTCGGCAGATCCAACTGATCCGGCAAGCCGGCCAGCGCCCCGGTCCAGTACGCCAACTGCGCCGACACCACCGACGCCGGATCCTCCTCGGAACCGAGCACCTCACGCTGCCACACCGCGTAATCCGCGTACTGCACCGGCAACGGCGTCCAGACCGGCTCGACACCCGCGGCCCGCGCCACGTACGCGGCCATCACATCGCGGGCAAGCGGAGCCATCGACCAGCCGTCCGCGCTGATGTGGTGCACGACCATCGCCAGCACGTGCTCGGTCGCGGAGGTCTGCATCAGCACCACCCGCAGCGGAACCTGCTCGGTCACATCGAAACCGGTCGAGAAGAACGCGGCGAGCGAACCGATCAGGTCGGTCTCCGCCACCGCCACGGGGGCGAGCGTGGGCGCGGCCCCCTCGGCGGTGAGCACCACCTGGTGCGCGCCCGACTCGGCTTCCGGGTAGATCGTCCGCAGCGCCTCGTGGCGCCCGATCACATCCGCGACGGCCAGTTCGAGCGCGTCGACGTCCAGCTCGCCCGACATCGCGATCGCGAGCGGCAGGTTGTATGCCACCGACTCCGGATCGAATCGGTTGAGGAACCACATCCGCTGCTGCGCAGGCGACAGCGGAATGCGATCGGGGCGCTCACCCGCGGTCAGCGCCGTCCGGCGCTCGCCGAGGTAGGACTCGGCGCGCACGGCGAGTGCGGCGACGGTGGGCGACTCGAACAGCGCGCGGACCGGGATGGTCGCGTCGAGCGCGGCGCCCAGCCGTGCGGTCACCTGGGTGCCGATCAGCGAGTTGCCACCGAGCTCGAAGAAGTCGTCGTCGACGCCGACCCGCTCGAGGCCGAGCACCTCGGCGAACACCTCGGCGACGATCGTCTCGAACCGCGTCGACGGGGCACGGAAGGCTCGGAGCTCGAAGACAGGTTCCGGCAAGGCCTTTCGATCGAGCTTGCCGACCGGTGTCAGCGGAATCGCACCGAGGACCATGATCGACGAGGGCACCATGTGCGCGGGTAGGACATGCGCGGCGGCCTCCCTGATCGCGGCCACATCGAGGTCGACTCCGTCGGCTCCGCACAGGTAGGACACCAGCGAGGTGGAGCCCCCTGCGCCCTGGTGACCGATGGTCACCGCGAAGTCGACGCCGGGCTGCGCCGCGAGGACGGCGTCGATCTCACCGAGTTCGATCCGGAACCCACGGACCTTCACCTGGAAATCCGACCTGCCCAGGTACTCGATCTCCCGGTCGGCGGTCCAGCGCGCCAGGTCGCCGGTGCGGTACATCCGCTGTCCCGGCTCCCCGAACGGGTTGGCCACGAAACGCTCGGACGTCAGATCGGGGCGACCACGGTAGGCCCGTGCCAGGCCGGGTCCGGACACGTACAACTCTCCGACCACACCGGCGGGCGCCGGGTGCAGCCGTCCGTCGAGCACGAGCGCGCCGAGGCCTGCGACCGGGCCGCCGATCGTGACCAGGTCGCCTTGTGACAGCACACCTGTGCTGGTGGCGAGCACTGTCGATTCGGTAGGACCGTAGGCGTTGATGAAGCGGCGACCCACCGACCACCGCGCCATCAGCTCGGGCGGGCAGGCCTCACCCGCCACCATCAGCGTCGCGAGGTCGTCGAGTCCGCTCGGATCCACCGTCGCGAGCGCGCCAGGAGTGATCATGGCGTGGGTGACCCGCTGATCGCGCAACAGCTCGGCGAGCTCGACGCCACCGAACACGCCGGGCGGGACGATCACCATGGTCGCCGCCGACCCGAAGGCCATCAGCGCCTCGTAGACCGCGACGTCGAAGCTGGGCGAGGCCACGTGCAGCGAACGCGAATCCGACGCCAGGCGGTAGTGGACCTTCTGGTGCTCGACGACGTTCATGAGTCCCAGATGGGTGACGACGACGCCCTTGGGACGACCGGTCGACCCCGAGGTGTAGATGACGTAGGCCGGGTGCTCGAGCCGAAGCGGAGCGGTCCGGTCGGCGTTCGACACCGGAGCGGACGAGAAGTCCGCGCTACGCCGAACGAGTTCGGCATCGTCGAGCGCCAACCAACGCAGCGCAACGGGCAGCCGGTCCGCGAACTCCCCGAGCGTCACACCGATCACCGCGCCGGAGTCGGACACCATGTGTGCGACGCGCTCGGCGGGGTAGTTCGGATCGACCGGGACGAACGCGGCACCGGCCTTCGCAACTGCCCAGACCGCGAGCACCGATTCGATCGATCGGGTGATCGCCACGGCCACCGTGGATTCCGGGCCGGCACCCTCGGCGATCAGGACACGCGCCAAGCGTGAGGACCGCTCGTCGAGTTCGCGGTAGGTCAGCTCCCGTCCGCCGGCGCCCACCAGCGCGATCGCGTCGGGGTCCACGACGGCGGCCGCCGCGAAGATCTGGTCCATCGTCTGCGGCGCAGGCAGGTCCGACGGCACGGAGGGCAGCACGCCACCCCACCGGTCGGAGAGATCCGCACGCTCGCTGGGGTCGAGAATCTCGACGTCGCCGACCGGTGCACCGGGGTCGGCGAGGACGGCATCCAGGATGCGGACGAACCGCTCGGCGAATCCGTTGACCGTCGACTCGTCGAAAAGGTCTTTCGCATAGATGAACTCGGCGGCAACACCCGTCCGGGCAGCCCCGGGATCGAGCGCCCGCTCCGCGATCGTCAGCTGCAGGTCGAACTTCGACACGTCCACGCGGACCTCGTCGGCCGACACCGTCAGTCCGGGCAGCTCGACCTCGGCCCTGTCCATGTTCTCGAAGGACAGCACCACCTGGAAGAGCGGGTGACGGGCGGTCGATCGTGCCGGGTTGAGCACCTGCACGAGGCGCTCGAACGGCACGTCGGCATGGCCGAACGCGGCGAGATCCTCGTCTCGCACCCGGGTCAGCAGGTCGGCGAACGAGGTGTTCGGGTCCACCTCGGTCCGCAGCACCAGCGTGTTGACGAACATGCCGATGAGGTCGTCCAGCGCCTGCTCGCCGCGTCCAGCGACGACGGTGCCCACCGCGATGTCCGAGGTGCCGCTCAGCCGCGAGAGCAGCACGCTCAGCGCGGCGTGGGTCACCATGAACGGCGTCACCCCACGCGCGCGGGCGAATCCACCGAGCGCCTCATAGGTGGCGGCCGGGATCTCGAAACCGAGCCGACCGCCCTCGAAGGACTGAATGACCGGGCGCGGGCGGTCCGCCGGCAGGTCGAGCTGGTCGGGAAGCCCGGCGAGGCGGGTCCGCCAGAAGTCGATCTGCTTGGCCGACAACGAATCCTGATCGTCCTCGGATCCCAGCAGTTCACGCTGCCACAGGGTGTAGTCGGCGTACTGGACCGGCAGCGGCGCCCACGCAGGCACCTCGCCCTCGTGGCGGGCCGTGTAGGCGGCCACGACATCCCTGGCGAACACTGCCAGAGAGACGCCGTCGGCGGCGATGTGATGTACCACCATCGCGACAGCGAACTCGGAACGCTCCTCGGTTGCGGCGCCTCCCGTCACCTCGAACACCCGGATGCGAATCGGGATCTCGGTGGTGACGTCGAATCCGACCCCGGCGAACTGGGCCAGCTGCTGCGGCAGGTCGTCCTCCGTGACCGGTTCGGCAGCGGTGGACAGATCGATCTCGTGGGTGGGGACGAGGACCTGGTGCGCCCCGTGCTCGGAGTCGGGAAACACCGTGCGCAGAGACTCGTGGCGTTCGAGGACGTCGGCCAGCGCCGACGTCAATGCAGCCGCGTCCACCCGGCCGGTCAGACGCACCACGAAGGGCAGGTTGTACGTGGGAGCGGACGGGTCGTACTGATTGAGGAACCACATGCGCTGCTGCGCAAGCGAAAGCGGCATGAACTCGGGCCGCGGGCGGGCGACCAACTCGAGCCGGGCATCGGCCGAATCCGACAATGTCTCGACCCGCGCGGCGAGCCCCAGCACCGTCGGTGCCTCGAACAAGGTCCGCACCCCGAGCCGGACGCCGAACGCCGCTCCGACGCGGGAGACGACCTGGTTGGCGACGAGCGAGTCGCCGCCGAGCTCGAAGAAGCTGTCGTCGATCCCGACCCGGCCGAGGCCGAGCACGTCGGCAAAGATCCCGGCCACGATCTCCTCGGAGAGGCTGCGGGGCGCGCGGAACACGGCGTCGCGGGGCGCGAAGGTGGGAACCGGCAGTGCCTTGCGGTCCAGCTTTCCTGATGCGTTCAGCGGGAACGCCTCGAGGACGACGACGGACGGCACCATGTACGACGGGAGCACCGCCGCGACCCCGGTCTCGAGCTCCTCGACGTCAACGACCGCGCCCGCGGCGGGCACCACATAGGCCACGAGTCGCTCGCCCGCACCCGCGTCGGCGCGCACCATGGCCACCGACTGCGCCACCCGCTCGTCGGCGAGCAGGGCGGCCTCGATCTCACCCAGCTCGATCCGCAGACCACGCAACTTGACCTGGAAGTCCGTGCGACCGATGTACTCCAGCTCACCCGCCGCGGTCCAGGTCACCAGGTCGCCGGTCCGGTACATCCGCGCACCCGAACCGCCATACGGATTCGCCACAAACCGATCCGACGTCAGATCACTACGACCCACATACCCCCGAGCCAACTGCACACCCGCCAGGTACAACTCACCCGGCACACCCACCGGCACCGGACGCAACCGCGAATCCAACACAAACACCTGCGTGTTCCACACCGGCGCACCAATCGGCACCGACACCTCATCCGCCGCAGTCACCTCATGGAAGGTCACATCCACCGCGGCCTCCGTCGGCCCATACAAATTGTGCAACCGCGCACCCGGCAACACACCACGCAACAACGCCGCCGTCTGCGCAGGCAACGCCTCACCCGAAGCGAACACCCGCCGCAACGACAACGCCTCCACCACCGACGGCTCCGCCACAAACACCGCCAACATCGACGGCACAAAATGCGCCGTCGACACCGACTCCTCCACAATCACCCGAGCCAGATACACCGGATCCCGATGACCATCCGGCACCGCAATCACCATCCGAGCACCAACCTGCAACGGCCAGAACAACTCCCACACCGACACATCGAACGTCACCGGAGTCTTCTGCAACACCACATCATCAGCAGTCAGCCCATACTCGCCCTGCATCCACAACAGACGATTCACGATCGCCGCATGCGAAACAGCCACACCCTTCGGCCGACCCGTCGAACCCGACGTGAAGATCACATACGCCGTGTTCTCCGACACCAACGGCGCCAACCGATCCACATCCGACACCGGCGCATCCGAGAACGCCCCCAGATCCACCGTGTCGATCAGAACGACAGAGCTGTCCCCCGCGGCCGTGAACTCATCACGCGACGTCGACAGAACACACGCAGGCGCGGCGGTGTCGAGGATGTTCCCGATACGATCCGCCGGCTGATCCGGATCCACCGGCACATATGCGCCACCCGCCTTGACCACCGCATACACACCGACCAACAAATCGATCGATCGACGCATCGCCAACGCAACCAACGATTCCGGCCCAACACCAATAGAAATCAGATGTCGCGCAAGACGATTGACCCGAGCATCGAACTCCGAGTAGGTCACCGACTCACCGTCGAACGACAACGCGACCGCACCGGGCGACCGCACCACCTGAGCGTCGAACATCGACACCAACGTGCCGTCCTCGACCACCCGATCGGTGGCGTTCCAACCCGAAAGCGCGAGCGTCCGCTCGGCCTCGGTGGTGACGGTCAGGTCCCACACCCGCTGGGCCGGGTCCGCGGCGAGGAACTGATCGAAGAAGGCGAGAAACCGGTCGTGGTGACCCTTCGCCTGTTCCTCGGTGTACAGGTTCGGGTTGGTCTCGAAATCGACGTGCGTCCGGGTGCCCGCGACGCTCTGGTAGAAGTTGACGGCCAGGTCCTCGACCGTGCCGGTGGACAGAATGCTGAGCTCACCGACGACGGGACCGAGGGCGAGCTCGTTGTGGAACAGCATGATGTTGACCAGCGGGCCGAGCAACTCGCGCTGCATCGTGCTGTTGGACGAGTCGCGCCGGATGTCCTCGTGGCGGTACCGCTGGTGGCGCAACGCCCCCGTGACCGCGACCTGGACGGACTTGAGCAGCTCTTCGACGGTCGTGTCCGTGCCCACGTGCATCCGCAGCGGCACCACGTTGGAGAGCATGCCGCCGGACTTGCGCATCGAGGCGGTCGTGCGAGCCGTCACCGGCAGGCTGAGGATCACGTCGCCGGCGTCGGTCATCTGGGCCAGGTACGCGGCGAACGCCGCGATGAGCATCCCCGACGGCGAGGAGTCGTGCCGGGCCACCGATTCGGCCATCAGCGCCTCGGTGCCGCCGGACAGCGCCGCGCTCGCAATGCCGTTGAGCGCGGCGGGCGGCGCGGTCCGCTCGGTCAGGCTGGTGCCCTCCTCCATGCCCTTGACACGCTCGGCCCAGTAGGCGGCGTCGGACTGGAACCGGGTGCTCTCGCGGTACGAGACCTCCGATTCGTAGAGGCTGCGCAGCGTGCTCGCATTGGACGGGGCGGGCTCGCGCCCCTCGATCAGCGTCGAGTAGAGCTCGGCGACGCGGGTCATGTAGGCCATCGCACCGAAGCCGTCGAGCGCGATGTGATGCACGCGGGAGTACCAGAAGTACCGATCATCCTCGATCTGCAGCACGACCGCGGCGATGAGGCGGTCCTCCAGCAGGTCGATGGGTGCGCTGAACTCGGCCTGCATCCAGTCTTGCGCGGCCCGTTCCGGGTCCTCGTAACCGCGGAAGTCCTGGTAGCCGACATGGTCGTCGATCGTCAGATCGATCACCTGTCGCGGTGTTCCGTCCACCTCGATCAGGCGGAGGAACCCGGTGCCGAACTCGGCGGATCCGATCTGGCTGGCGTCGTCGAGAATCTGCAGATCGAGCGGGCCTCGCAGGTCCACGAACTGCGCGATGTTGATGGGGACCTCAGGGTCGACATGCTGCGCGTACCACATTCCGAGCTGCGCGGGCGACAGCGGAAAGACATCGGACTGGCACTCGATCGAGCTGCGGCCGTCGTTGTCTCCGTTGAGCATGGTCGGCTTCAACTGATACCTCATTTTCCGGAACACCGCGGAGTCCCAAACAACCACTTGAATCCCTCGCCCCCAGTCCACGGGCGCAGCAACGACAGACAGGGATTCAAGCCAGATTCGACAAGGAAGAGACCGCATCGCCGATACGCGCGAGCGGGAACGGGTGCGCCGAGCGCACTGAGAACTATCGTCTGGTCATGCGACCTGTCACGTGGTCACACAACTTCCCGCGGTTCGCACGATCGCCGAACTGCGACGAGGTCTCAACCTCATCGTGAAGGACACCGAAGCAGCCCCCTGCGCACCGAGTCCATGGATCCACCCTGCGCTCATTGATCGCCCTCCCGAGGAACAATCACGCCGCCACGCGTGGCAACGTCCCGAAATCGCGGCGAGTTCTGCCCGCACCGCAGGATGTAATCTACATCTCAACCAGGTCCGCTCACGCCCTTTTGGTATTTCTTCTAACAAGCGTCCAAGACCTCGCCCGGATTGTCGCGATTCTCGGGCCCGTCTGGCGCCCCGACGCGGCGGAGATTCAGGTATTTTTCCAGGTCAGAGGCATTTCATCGAGCACGAACAGGCCTTGTGTGCTAGTCACAGCGGTATTGTGATTTGGTCACAGGCCGTGACCTTGGCACATGATCTGGTCAGCCCGTGACGTCCAGATCGGCGATCACCTTGGTCGGGCGAAGCCGCACCACCAGCTCCCCTGGCACGCCGTTTCGACGCCCGAACTCCTCCGCCCGGTCCTGCCCCATGTACCGGCCACCGATCGCTGTCGCGATCCGGATCAGTTCCTCGGGGTCCTCGGACACGGTCGCCACGCCTTGCACCTGAACGAAGGCATAGGGCGGGCGTTCGAGGTCCACGCAGAGCACCACCCGGCCATCGCGCGCGACGGCGCGGCCCTTGGCGGAGCCGGCGCCGGTGTTGAAGACCAGATCGTCACCGTCGACGACGAACCACACCGGAGCGACCAGCGGCCGGCCGTCGGATGCGGTGAATCCGAGCTTGCCGGTGCGGGTGCCCGCCGACAGGAACTCGCGTACCGCGGGATCGGCCAGAGTGCTCACCCGCGGGAGGCTACGCGGTCGGGCCGTCGCGCGCGTGACTTTCAGGCGCGGTAGCCGTCGGTGCCGGCCCTGGCCATGACGATGTTCGGGATCACGGCCCGCGACGACAGCCTCAGCAGCGCGTCGACCACCTCGACGACATCGTTGACCTCGAGCATTGCCCCCGGCGGCACCTGCTCGTGGGTCCACGCGCTCATGTCGGTGTCCACGAACGCGGGCGCGATGGTGGTGGCGCACACCCCGCGGCCGGATTCCTCGGCGTTCAACGTCGCCGCCACGCTGATCAGCGCCGCCTTCGTCGCGCCGTAGACCGCGAGGCCATGCTCCGCGTACACGCCGGTGATGGACGCGAGCGCGATCACCTTGGCACCGCGGCCCGGGTTCGCGGCGGCACCCGCCCGCAGCAACGGCAGCGACTCCTGGAGCAGCTGGAACGGCCCACGGAGGTTCACCGCAATGGTCTTGTCGAACCGGCGCAGCGGAAACTCCTCGATCGCCCCTGCGGTGCCGACCCCCGCGTTCAGGATCAGCGCGGTCATCGGGCCGAGCCGGTCCGCGTGTGCCGCTGTCACCCTGGCGATATCGGTCTCGTCGGCCATGTCACCCGCGATCGACACCACCTCGGCCGCCCCTGCGGCACGCAGCTCGCCCGCGACGGAGTCGAGCCGCGCGGCATCCCTTGCGGTGATCGTCAACGAGTATCCCGACTGCGCGAGCCGAGTCGCGATCCCGAGCCCGATCCCCCGCGAGGCCCCGGTGACCAGGGCCGTCCTGTTCTCGCCGCCGCTCACAGCGTCACACCCTTCAGTGCCCGCAGCCCGGCAGCGATGAACTCGGGCGTCGCCTCGGCGGCCCGCACCGCGCCTGCGCCGGAGTCCGATCCCTGCAGCGCGCGATGGGTGATGCCCTCACCGATCACGCCCAACTTGAAGTTGGCGAGCGCGAGGTAGAAGTTCCAGTCGCCGAGGTCGCGGCCCGACGCGACGGCGTAGCGCTGCGCCAGCGCGCCCGCCGACGGCAGCCGATCGCTGGTCCAGGCCGCCTGGGATCCGAGCACCAGGTCGAACACCGGATCCCGGTACACGCACATCAGGGCGACGTCGGTGAGCGGATCACCCAGCGTCGACATCTCCCAATCCACCACGGCCCGGACCTGACCGGGGTCGCGCGAATCCAGGATGGTGTTGTCGATCCTGAAGTCGCCGTGCACGATCGACGCGGCCGAGGTCTCGGGCATGGCCTCGGTCAGCGCGGCATGCAGGACCGCCACGTCGGGCAGTTCCCTCGTCTTGACCCGATCCCATTGTCCAGCCCAGAGTTTCACCTGTCGCGCGACGAAGCCATCGGGCCGCCCGAAATCGCCCAGCCCCACCGCCCGGTAGTCCACCGCGTGCAGATCGGCCAGAACTCGCACCAGGGTGTCGGCACCGGCCGCGACCTGATCATCGGAGAGCCCGGCGAGGTCCGCCTGGTCCCGCACCACCGTGCCCTCGACGAACTCGACCACCGTCATCGGCGCGCCGAGGGCAGAGCCGTCGGCATCGAAGGCGACGGTCCGCGCAACCGGCACGGCCGTGCCCTGCAGCGCCGAGGTCACGGTGTACTCCCGAGCCATGTCGTGCGCCGACGGGGTCAACCCACTGGTCGGCGGCCGCCGCACCACCCACGACGACCGGTCGTCCCATGCCTTGTAGGTCAGATTGGATCGGCCGCCGCTGATCAGCTCGACGTGCAGCTCCCCACACAGCTCGATCCCGCTGTCGAGCAGGAAGCGTTGCAGCGCAGCAATGTTCATTCCGGGAAGGCTCATTTCGCACCCCTCAGCTCTCGCTTGGCCGCGCCGACGACCCGCTTGGCGATGGCCCAACGGTGCACCTCGGACGGCCCGTCGTAGACCCGGAACGGACGAACCTCCCGCGAGAGCCGCGCCAGCGGCAGGTCACCGGAGACCCCCATCCCGCCGCACATCTGCATGCTGCGGTCCACGATCCGGAAGACCGCCTCGGCGGCGTAGGTCTTCGCGATCGACGTCGCATTCGACGCCGGATCGCCGCTGTCGAGCTCCCAGCAGGCCCGGACCAGCAGCGCCCGGGTGGCGGCGATGTCGATCTCGTTGTCCGCCAACATCTTCTGAACCATGCCCAGGTCACCCAGCCTGGAACCGAAGCCTTCCCGCTCGGCCACCCGGGCAACCGCGACATCATGGCCGCGGCGCGCGGCACCCAGCCAGCGCATCACGTGGGTCATCCTGGCCGGGCCGAGCCGCACCTGGGCGTACTCGAAGCCGCGGTCGACCTCGCCGAGCACCGCGGCGTCGGGCACCAGCAGGTCCTCGAAGAAGACCTCACAGTGCCCGCCGATCATTGCCCGGTCCAGGGTGTCGATGTGCCGCCCGACCCTGATCCCGGGGCTGTCGGCAGGCGCCAGGAACATCGTGGCCCCGCCGCGCTGACCGGGCTCACCCGAGGTGCGCGCCATGATGATGAAGAAGCCTGCGCCATCGGCGCCGGTGATGAACCACTTGTGCCCGTTGATCCGCCAGCCGCCCTCCGCCCGGACCGCACGGGTGGTGAGCGCCGATGGGTCCGACCCCGCCCCCGGCGCCGGCTCCGTCATCGCGAAGGCCGATCGGACGTCCCCGTGGGCCAGCGGCGCGAGGAACTGCTGCTTCTGCTCCGGGTTGGCGATGTGCGCCAGCATGTGGACGTTGCCCTCGTCGGGCGCCGCGATGTTCAACGCGGTCGGACCGAACAGCGAGTAGCCGGCCTCCTCGAAGACCGGGGCGCGGTCCGACATGTTCAACCCGTGGCCACCGAACTCGAGCGGGGCGTGCGGGGCGAACACCCCGGCCTCCCTGGCCGCCTGCTGCATGCCGATCCGCAGCGCGTCGCCGCCGGCGGCCGTGATGTCCCCTGAGTGCGCGTCCTCGATGGGCAGGACGACGTCGCGGGTGAAGGTCCTGGTGCGGTCGATGAGGTCCTGCACCTCGGGGGAATAGGTCAGATCGATCGACACACTCACTCCTCCTGCGTCACGGAGCCGAGCGATCGCTCGGCAGATGATTTCCCACGATCTCACAGGTTTCTCTGCCCGTCAAAGGAGTTCAGACGAGAACTCCCGGTATCATGTTCAGTATTCCTGAACAGATTGGACGAAGAGTTGACCAAGCCGGAACACCTGCCCGACGCGATCAGGCGAACGCGCCGCTCGGCGGGCCTGACGTTGCGAGAGCTCGCGGGGCGGCTGGCGATCAGCCCGGCGACTCTCAGCGCCATCGAGAACGGCAAGACCGGCGTCTCGGTCGAGCGACTGCACGCCCTCGCCGCGGCACTCGGCACCACCGCCGCACTGCTGATGGGTGACGGCGGGACCACCCCCGCCCGCGGAACCTCCACCGCGGACCGCCGAGTGCGCACTTCCCGGCGCGAATCCCCTGGAGCGGCGACGGCAACCGCACAGTCGGCGGGCGACTGGCGCGTGTTCCCGGCACTGCGCATCGACCCGGTGCTCGGCGCCGCGATCGACTCGTTCGTCGAGACCGGATATCACGGCGCGACCATGCGGTCGATCGCCGAGCGGGCGGGCATGAGCGTTCCCGGCATGTACCACCACTACCGGGACAAGCAGGAGCTACTGGTGCGGGCGCTCGATCTCACGATGGACGAGCTGCACTGGCGGGTGCGCGCTGCCCGGGACCAGGGCACCGACGGAATCGAGCGGGTCGGCCTCATCGTCGAGGCGCTCGCGCTCTATCACACACACCGCCGGGAACTCGCGTTCATCGGCGCCAGCGAGATGCGTAGCCTCGAACCGGCGAATCGGGAGCGGATCACAGACTCCCGCAATCGGATTCAGTATCTACTCGACGACGAGATCGATGCCGCGATCGCCGAGGGAAGCCTCACGACGAGGCATGCGCGGGATGCCGGCCGAGCCATCTCGACGATGTGCACATCGCTGCCGCAGTGGTTCCGGGCCGACGGACCGTCCTCGCCCGAGCAGATCGCCGCGGAGTACGCGGGTTTCGCTCTCGATCTGCTCGGGCGGGGGTGAGTGCGGGACTACAGGCCCTGACGGGAGTTCTCGTTGCGCGGCTGCCCGGCCATGTCCGAGTTCGCTCGCGCCTCGGCGACCAGGGCGGGGATGACCTCGCCCAGCTCCGCCGGATCCCAACGCCCGTTCTTCGACACTCCCGGGCCTGCCACCCAGGTCTCCGCGACGCTGATCGAACCGCCGTGCACATTGAAGATCCGGCCGGTGATGCCGTCGGACTCCGGCGATCCGAGCCAGACCACTGTCGGCGAGATGTTCGCCGGTGCGGCGGCATCGAATCCGGTGCGCTCCTTCTCGGCCTCCATCGCGGCGACGAAACCCTCTAGGCCCGCGGTCATCTGGGTGAGCGCGGTGGGGGCGATCGCATTGACGGTGACGCCGAGCCGGGCGAGCTCGTCGGCGAGGATCACCGTGAACGCCGCTATGCCTGCCTTCGCGGCACCGTAGTTCGCCTGTCCGATGTTGCCGTACAGGCCCGAGGGCGAGGAGGTGTTGATGATGCGCGGGTGTGCGACCGGGGTGCCCGCCTTGTGCTGCTCCCGCCAGTACGACGCCACGTGCTGCGAGGGCGCAAACGTCCCCCGCAGGTGTACGCGCATGACGTCGTCCCACTGATCGACCGTCATGTTGACGAACATCTTGTCGCGGAGGATGCCCGCGTTGTTGACGAGCACGTGGACGGTGCCGAACGTGTCGATCGCGCTGTGCACCAGCCGGCCTGCGCCGTCGAAGTCCGAGATGTCGTCCTTGTTCGCGATGGCCTCGCCGCCGAGCGCCTTGATCTCCTCGACGACAGCCTCGGCGGGCCCGAGGTCGTTGACGACGACCTTCGCTCCCTGCCTGGCGAACTCGAGCGCGTGCTCACGGCCGATGCCGCCCGCGGCGCCGGTCACGATCACGACGCGTCCCTCGTTGATGCCCATCCGTGCAACTCCCTCGCAGCTTGTCGGTCAGTCCCGCGGCCAGCTCAGACCCTGTCGGTCCTCGATCTGTTCGTTCAGCCGCCGCAACAAGGTAACCAGATCCTGTCGATCCTTCTCGTCCCAATCGGCGACGAGGGAGTTGATGCCGTCGACGTTGTGCTGCCGGTCTGAACGCAGCGCGCGCAGTCCCCCGTCCGTCGGCCGGAGCTTCCTCGCGGTGCCGCCCTGCGGGTCGGGAATTCTCTCGGCCAGTCCCTGCCGGACGAGCGCGGCGGTCTGCCGGTTGATCGTGGACACGTCGAGGCCGAACGAGTCCGCCAGTTCCTTCAACGTCATCGGCTCGCCGATCTCGAGGCGACTCAACAGCAGATACGCCGACCGGTCGAGCGCCTGCTGTTCCAGCCACCGCTTGGTCACCAGGGTGGTGTGGCGGGCCATCAGCGTGATCTCGCGCTCCAACCCGCAACCCGGGTCAATCTCCTCGGATTCCATCGGGGTCATCCTCGCATCACGCCGCCATACTCCCGCCGATTGTGCACGATACATACGGTGTGTACCGTACACATCTATTGCTTTCTTCGAACTCGATCAGCGCATAGAACCCAAGAGAAGAGGTCCGTCGTGACCATTGCTGCCAACAGCGCGACGCGGCGCACCCGCTCCTCCACCTGGATCCTCGCCACGCTGGCGTTCTCCGGCATCGTGGTCTCGCTCATGCAGACCCTCGTCGTGCCGCTGATCCACGTCCTGCCCGAGCTGCTGAACACCTCCGCCTCCACCGCGTCCTGGGTCATCACCTCCACCCTGCTGGCCGCGGCGGTCGTCACGCCGGTCTCGGGCCGCCTCGGCGACATGTTCGGGAAGCGGCGAATGATCCTGGTCAGCATGGCTTTCCTGGTCGCGGGGTCGGTGGTGTGCGCGCTGAGCGAGACCGTCCCCCTGGTGATCATCGGCCGGATCCTGCAGGGCGCGGCGACCGGGGCGATCCCGCTCGGCATCAGCATCCTTCGCGACGAACTGCCCGCCGAGAAGGTGGGCGGCGCGATCTCGGTCATGAGTTCCACGATGGGCGTCGGCGGCGCCATCGGCCTGCCGCTGGCCGCGGCGACGGCGCAGAACTTCAACTGGCACATGCTGTTCTGGGCATCTGCCGCGCTGGGCGCCCTGGTCGCGATCGCGGTCGCACTCCTGGTCCCCGAGTCACCCGTCCGCAATCCGGGTCGGTTCGACTACCTCGGCGCGGTGGGGCTCGCGGCCGGACTCGTCTCGCTCCTGTTGGCGATCACCAAGGGCGCCGAGTGGGGCTGGACCAGCGCGACCACCCTCGGACTGCTCGCCGCGGCCCTCGTCGTGTTCCTGGCATGGGGGTTCGCCGAGCTGCGCACCGCTGAGCCCCTCGTCAACCTCCGAGTGTCCGCCTCCCGACCGATCCTGCTGACCAACCTGGCCTCCGTCATGACCGGATTCGCAATGTACGCAACGTCGTTGACGGTTCCGCAGCTGCTGCAGTCTCCGCCGGAGACCGGCTACGGACTCGGCCAGTCGATGGTCATGGCCGGGCTGTGCATGGCACCCGCCGGCATCGTGATGATGCTGCTCTCGCCGGTGTCGGCCCGCATCACCAACAGGTACGGCCCGCGGACCACGCTGATGGTCGGCACCGTCGTCATCGCCGTCGGCTACCTGATCGGCGCCGTGCTGATGAACGAGGTCTGGCAGATCGCGCTCGTCTCGACCATCATCGGTGCGGGAATCGGCATCGCGTACGCGGCCATGCCCGCGCTGATCATGCGCTCGGTCCCGCTGCACGAGACGGCGGCCGCGAACGGCCTCAACTCCCTGATGCGGATGGTCGGAACGTCGTTCGCGAGCGCCGTGATGACCGTGGTGCTGGCCAACATGACCATGTCGTTCGGTCCGGTCCAGGTGCCGACGCACCGGGCGTTCGTGGTGACGTTCCTGATCGGCGCCGCGGCCGCGCTGCTGGCGCTGCTCATCGCGGCCTTCATCCCGCGGCGGGTCCCCGTGTCCGTCGTCGCCCCCACGCCGGTCGCGGACTTGGAGCCCGAACCCGCTCGCTGAACACCGCGCCCGGGGTCCCGCAATAGAGCCCGGCCGCCCACCACAGTGCTTACGATGTGTGCGTGGCCACCGTCATCGCCGGGCAGGCCGCACGGTTTGCCCGACGAAGCACTGTCGCAAGGACCGGTCCGCGTGTGGGACACGCGCCGGGTCGATGGCTCGTGGTCGCATGTGCCGTGGTGGTCGCGGCGTGTTCGAACGGGCCGCAGGCGCAGCCGCGGCCCCTGGCGCTGGACCGCGTGATCGACGACGGCCGACTGCCCTGGACCGACCGCCTGCTACCCCCGCAGATCCCGACTGACGTCCCGCCCGGTCCGCCCGGCGCCGACCTCCCGAACGAGGGCGCGGGCCTCAGCGTCCAAGGGGATCGCGTCGGTTTGTACGGCGGAAGCCTCGACCGGGTCCTCTGCGACCGGGAACGGCTGGTCACAGACCTCGAGAGCGATCCGGTCAAGGTGGAGGCCTGGTCCGGCGTGCTCGATGTCGACGACGTGCGCAGCTACGTGCGCACGCTCACGCCCGTCCTGCTGCGCGCGGACACGAGGGTGACCAACCACGGCTACAGCGGGCAACGCGCCACGTCGTATCAGTCGGTGCTCGAGGCCGGGACCATCGTCCTGATCGACGACCACGGAACGCCGCGGGTGCGATGCGCGCGGGGAAGCCCGCTGATCGATCCGCGTCCGAGTTCGGAGCCTGCCGCGGCTGAGGACGCGTGGCCCGGTTACGACGCCGAGCGACTACTGCTCGTGCAACCCGCCCAGCAGCCGATGTCGCAGGTGACGGTCGTGGACCTGATGACCGGTGGCCTCGCGGCAGTTCCGATCGGGGCGGGACCACAACAGCCCGCGGACCGGCCCGGTGCGCCCCCTCCGATGCCACCCCCTGCTCCGCCGCCCCCGCCGCCGCCCGTTGCACAACTCGAGCCCCTCGCGGTCGCGCCGCCGCCAGTCCAGCGACAGGCGCCGGTGCCACAACCCGAGCCGCCACCGCCACCGGCGCCCGAACCGCCCCCACCCGCGCCGGAACCACCGCCGCCCGCGCCGGTTCCCGTGGCTCCACCACCGCCGCCCCAGATCCAGGTCCAGATACCGGGGCTGCCGCCGCTGGTGATCCCCATGCCATGAAACCGCCTGGTCACCGCCCCGAAGAACGGATCCCGAACGGGACCACGGGCTAGGACAACACCTCGACGAGGGTCGTCTCGGTGTCACCGATCATGTACTTCTCGATCGCGTCGAGGTGCTTGCGCCAGAACTCCTGAGCGGCCGTCGCATCGCCCTCGCGCAGCAGCCCGAGCAGCTTGAGGTAGGCGCGATGCGCCGCGCGCGCCGCGGGTCGCTCGTTGCCGCCGCCGTGCGCGGCGATGAAGAGGGCGTTGTGCGCGTCAATGATGTGCACCAACATCCCGCCGAGGACGGCGAGCGTCTGGTTCCCGGCGAGGTCGATCAGCGCCTGATGGACATCGACGTCGTGGCGCGCGAACCCCGCGGCGTCCTCCACGAGATCGGCACCCGCCTCGATCAGTTCCGCGAAGGTGGCGAGCGCCTCGCCGCGATTGCCCTCGGCCAGCATTCCCACCGCGGACACCTCCAGCGATGCCCGCGCGCGGTACACGTCGATGAGCGGTGTGCCCTGGTACTGCAGCAGCAGGCCGGTGTACCGCGCGGCCACCGACGCGTCGGGCGCCAGGACCCTCGCGCCGCCGTGCGCGCCGCGCAGCACCGTGATGATCGATTCGGATTCGAGGATCCGGAATGCCTCGCGCAGGGTCGGCCGCGACACCCCGAACTGCTCCATGAGCACGGCCTCGTTGGGCAACGGGTCGCCCACGTTGAGTTCGCCGGTGATGATCCGTCGCCGCAGGTTGGCGGCCACCAACTCACCGGCCTTCGGCACCCGGACCACCGTCGACTTCGTTCCGGACGTCACTCTCAGCCCTCGCTCCTGTTGGGGTCACGCCCCGCGCTGACCAGGACGGATGACCGACCAAGGGTACAAGAGTTGACCGTATTGCCTGTTAACCGCTCTCCCCCTGGTCACCCGACGAGAGGTAGGCACGCTGAACGGCGTCGAGGTCCGCGCCGATCTCGGCGGCCGTCCCCTCCAGCATCACCTGACCGCGGCGCATCACGTACACACGATCCGCGACCCGCAATACCTGGCGAACGTGCTGCTCAACCAGCAGCACGCCGAGGTTCTGGGTGTCCGCGGCGGCCCGCACCACACCGAGGAGCCGCGCCACGATCTGCGGCGCCAGTCCGAGGGACAGCTCGTCCGCCAGGAGCAGCTTGGGGTTCCTGGCGAGCGCCCTGGCCAGGGTGAGCATCTGCTGCTCGCCGCCGGACAACAGTCCGGCCGGCCGACCGAGCAGCGCGCGCAGCTCCGGGAACATCGCGCACGCGGCGTCGGCACTGACGCCTGCCAGCCGCAGGTTGTCGGCGGTCGTCAGCCCCATGATCACCGACCGCTCCTCGGTGACGTAGCTCAGGCCGCGCCTCGCCAGGGTCGCGAGCGACGTCCGCTTGTCGGAACCGAGCACGGACACACGGCCCGAGATCGGCGCCAACTCGCCTGCCACCGTCAGCATGGTGGTGGACTTGCCTGCGCCGTTGGCTCCGATGAGCGCCACCACCTCCCCTGAACGCACGGTGATGTCGAGGCCGCGGCACACGACGGTCCCCCCGTACCCGGCGCTCAGGCCCTGGCATTCGAGCACCGCCGTGGACGGCGTCGCCTTCTCCTGGGTGATGGTCATCGTGCTGCCTCCGTCGTCTCGTCCTCGGTACCCAGGTAGGCGTCGCGGACCGCAGGGCTGGCGGCGATCTCGTCCGGCGTGCCTGCCGCGATCACCCGGCCCGCCTCGAGCACCACGATCCGGTCGCAGGTGGACATCACCAGCCCCATGTCGTGTTCGACCAGCAGGACCGCGGCGTTGCGCTCGACCGCCAACTGCCTGATGCACAACGCGAGCTCACGGCTCTCCGCATCGTCCAACCCCGCCGCCGGCTCGTCGAGCAGCACCGCCGACGGCCCGGATGCGACCGCCCTGGCGATACCGACCAGCCGCCGCCTGCCGTACGACAGTTCACCGGGCAGCGAGCCCAGGTCCCCCTCCAGCTCGAAGTCGCGCACCGCGGTGGACGCGCTCGGCGAGAGCGGGTGGTGCCCCGGGCGGATCAGATCCGTCAGCCAGGTGCGCCACGTCGATTCGTCGGCGCCCGCGTGGATGTTCTCGGCGACGGTGATGTCCTCGAACAGTTCGAGGGACTGGAAGGAGCGGCGCAGTCCACCCTTCGACCGCTTCGCGGTCGACCATGCGGTGATGTCCTGCTCACCGAGCGTCACTTGTCCCGCCGCGGGGCTGACGAATCCGGTGATCGCGTCGATCACGGTCGTCTTGCCTGCGCCGTTCGGCCCGATCAGGCCGACCACCTGACCCGGTTCCACCGCGAGGTCGACCCCGTCGACGGCGGTGACCCCGCCGAAGCGCACGGTCAGGCCACGCACGGAGAGCGGCGTCGGCGCAGCGGACCGCAAGGTGGCCTCTGCCGAGAGCTCGGGCGCCCGAACGGGCTTGCGCCTGGGCAGCGCCCGCATCCAGGGCAGCCTCCTGATCGCCGCACCCACACGGGAAGCCATGTCCGCGATGCCGTTCTGATTGGTCAGCAGGATCACGATGAGCACGATCCCACCGATCAGCGTCGAGATCGCGCCGGTGGCGGAGCTGCTCTCCACCAGTCGGCTGAACAGGGCGCCGGGGGCCATCAACGCCCCGATGACGCCGCCGAGGACGAATCCGAGTCCGCCGGTCACCGCCTGCACCACCGCGTTGATCGACGCGAACACGTTGAACTCCAGGTAGGTGACCGCGGTGTTGCGCAGGCCCAGCAAGATGCCACCGACGCCCGCCAGTCCCGCCGCGAGCGCGAACGCGTAGATCTTCACCGCGAACACGCTGATGCCGAGGGAGGCGGCCGCGCGTTCGTTGGTGCGGACCGCGATCAGCCGCCTGCCGGTCCGCGACCGCCGCAGGTTCGCCACCATCAGCCCGCACAGGACGAGCACGACCAGGCACAGCAAGGCCCACCGCTCCGGGTACTCGGTTGCCGTCACCTCGAATCCGAACAGGCTCAGCTCCCGGATCCGCACCGCCCCGTCGATCTTGTCGCCGGTGAAGGTCGGATTGTTGAAGACCATCTCCTGGATCGTGAACCCGAGCCCGAGGGTGACCACCGCCAGGTTCACCCCACGGGTGCGCAGTGCGGGTAGCGCGAAGAGGACGCCGATCGCGATCACCGACGCGACGCCGACGATGGCGGCCGGGATGAGCGGCCAGCCGGCCTGACCGACGAGCCTCGCGGTGAACAGGGCGCCGAGCCCGCCGACGGTGTACTGGGCGAGTGAGAGTTGACCGGCGAAACCGGTCAACACGACCACCGACAACAGGATCACCGCCGCCGCGAGGGTCAGCGTCAGCGACCGTAGCCAGTCGCCACTGAAGGCGATGACCACCACCGCGAGAGTTCCGGCCACCACGGCCAGTGTGCGCCAATGGATCTGACCTGAACCCAGCCGCGGCATCCGTTCCGAGATGTGACTGCGCAGCGGCAGCCCCTTCCCGCGTACGACGAGCACAACGAGAATGACCAGGAAGGGCACCGCGCGGTTGATGCCGGTCAGCGTCTCCAGCCCCAGCAGGTCGCGGATGCGGTCCTGGTACAGCACGACGAGGCTTTCCCCCACGCCGAGCAGCAGTCCTCCCAGCAGGGTCAGCGGGAACGACTTGAAGCCGCCGAGCAGGGCGGCGGCCAGCGCGGACACCGTGACGATGATGATGAAGGCGGTGGGGGTGAGCCCGGTGAGCGGTGCGACCAGGATTCCTGCCGTACCCGCAAGCGCGCCGCCCACGGTCCAGGTCAGTGCGGCCAATCGCTGGGGTGACCACCCGAGCGCGGCAGCGGCCCGCTCGTTCTCGGCCGCCGCGGTGATCGCCAGGCCGACCCTGGTGTATCGCGTCAGCCCCCACAGCACGGCGGTCATACCGACCGCGATTCCCAGCAGGATGAGCCGATCCTGCTGCACCACGATGTCGCCCCAGTGGTAGGCGTCATTCGGCAGGAACGCCCGCACGCGGATCGACTTCGTTCCGTAGTACTGCTGCACACCCGCCTGCAGGATGACCAGCAGGCCGAGGGTGGCGGCCAGCCGGACGATCGGTGCGGCGCCTGCCAGCCACCGCAGGACCAACACCTGGAACAGCAGGCCGATGAGTCCGGCCACCAGCACGGCGACCGCGAAGGCCGCAGGAAGCGACCAGTCGTACTCTCCCCGAAGCGTTTCCAGGCACACATAAGCGGCGACCATCGCGATGGCGCCCTGGGCGAAGTTGACGACCCCGGATCCCCGGTAGACCAACACCACGCCGTGCGCCAACAGTGCATACGCCGACCCCGCGCCGAGGCCGAGGATGGCGAACTGCAGGAATTCAGTCATTGGACTCTCTCCGTGGACTCGTGGGACTCGGGCGCGGTCCCGGCGTCACCGCCGGGAC
>NZ_JBSGTR010000049.1:0-44004 GCF_053607505.1 Rhodococcus sp. NPDC055112 | reverse complement strand
TCGTCCATCGTCAGGGGCAGGTCCTCGGGGAAATCCTCGACCGCCCACTCCGGGCCGTACGGCGCAACGGTGATGACCAGCTTGTCCTGGTTCTCCGGGAACAGCGCGTCGTCGTGAAAGTGCATGTCGATCTCCTGTCGATTGGGCTGGAAAAGTCTGGAGTGGAAGAGAATTCGTCTGGATCAGAAGGGTCGGTCGCCGACGATGCCTGCCCGTTCCATCTTTCGGACCGCGGGCCAGTAGTCCTGGACCGCGTAGTGCTGCGTCGACCGGTTGTCCCAGATCGCCACGCTGTTGCGCGTCCACCGCCACCGCACCTGGTACTCGGGGATGGTGGCCTGGCTCTGCAGGTAGCGCAGCAGTTCCCCTGCGCCCGGCGCGTAGTCGATGCCGCACCGCACGTTGTCGGCGGTGTGGAAGTTCGTCAGGTGGGTGGTGAACGAGTTGACGAACAGGATCTTCTCCCCAGTCTCCGGGTGGGTGCGCACCACCGGATGCTCGGCGTCCGGGAAGCGTTCCTTGAGCTCGAGCCGCTGCTCGATCGGCATCCGCGCTCCGAACGACGCCTCGATGCTGTGCCGCGCCCGGAGTCCCTCGATCTGCTCCTTGACCCGCTCGGGCAACTTCTCGTAGGCCAGCGCCATGTTCACCCACATGGTGTCGCCGCCCACCTCGGGCCCCTCGACGCATCGCAGCACGGACCCCATCGGCGGGTTCTCCCGCCATGTCGCATCGCAGTGGAAGGCGTTCTCGAACTGCTCGGGCGGGCTGCCCCGGTCCTTATAGATCCGAACGAGGCCGGGGTGGTCCGGGTCGCTGCCGAGCACGGGGTGGTCCTCGAGCGACCCGAACCGCTCGGCGAGGGCCACGTGCTCGGCCCGGCTCATGTTCTGGTCCCGGAAGAACAGCACCTTGTGCTCGAGCAGCAGTGACTTCAGTTCCGCGAAACTCCGGTCGTCCCGCGCGACGTCGGCGAGGTCGACGTCGTGGATCTCCGCGCCGATGCTGCAGGTCAGCGGTCGTACATCCATCGCAGCGGCGGCGATGTCGGTTCGACCGAGCACGCGGTCGACGGTTGTGGTCATGACGCTCTCCTGTACGTGATTCGGATTCAGACCGAGAAGACCGAGGAGCCGATGCTGATGCCTGCCTCCAGGTCGCGATGAGCCTTCTCGGCATCCTCGAGCCCGTAGCGCTGGTTGATCTCGATGGAGATGCGACCGGCCGCAACATGACCGAACAGTTCGCCCGCGAGCTCCGCCCGCTCGGCCGGATCGGCGATGTAGTCGGCGAGCGCGGGCCTGGTCACGAACAGGGACCCCTTGATCGCGAGCTGCATGGCATCGATCGGCGGGATCGGGCCGGATGCGGTTCCGAAGGCCACCAACAGGCCCCGCCTGGCCAGCGAGTCGATCGAGGTCTGGAAGGTGGACGCCCCGATGCTGTCGTAGACCACCGGCACGCCGGCCCCGTCGGTGAGCTCACGCACCCGCTCGGCGACGTTCTCCCGCGTGTAGACGATGACCTCTCCGCATCCGTGGGCTCGTGCGACCGCAGCCTTCTCGTCTGTCGACACCGTGCCGATCACGTTGACGCCCAGCAACTTCGCCCACTGGCTGAAGATCAGCCCTACGCCGCCCGCGGCCGCGTGCAGCAGCACCGTGTCGCCTGCCTTCAGCGGATGGATCCGGCGCAGCAGGTACGAGGTGGTGAGACCGCGCATGGTCATCGCCGCCGCGGTCTCGAACTCGATCCCATCCGGAAGAGCGATGAGGTGTTCGGCGGGCATCACGCGCTCGGTGCTGTACGCACCGAGCGGGCTGCCCGTGTACGTGACGCGGTCGCCCTCCCGGAAGTCGGTGACACCGGCGCCGACCGCCTCCACCACGCCTGCACCCTCCACACCCATACCCGCGGGCAGGGGTGCGGGATACATCCCCGTGCGGAAGTAGGTGTCGGCGAAGTTCAGGCCGACCGCACCGTGGCGGACCCGCACCTCACCCGGTCCCGGGTCCCCGACCTCAACGGATTCCCACCGCAGGACCTCCGGACCGCCGGTTTCGTAGAAGCGGATCGCCTTTGCCATTGCCTTCTCCTTGATCGTGGTCCCACCCCTGGGCGGGCATCTCGCTGCGCTGTCGCGGAACGATCGGATGTGCCCTTCGCGGGGTCCGGTGTGACTCAGATGACACAACAGTAGCTATGCGATGCCCTTCACACTTATCCTGAGGGGACATATTTGTTTCCGTTTCGGGACACCCAACCGCGGGGGCCGACCGGGACACGCGCGACAGAAGGTGATGCGAATGACCAAGCCCCTCGCTCGATATGCCGCCCTTACCGGCTACATCGAGCTGAGCCGCGCCCTGTCGCTCGACCCGGTGCAGCTACTCAGAAGCGTCGGCCTCGACCCCGCCGGCCTCGACCTGCAGGACCGCTGGGTGCCCGCATCCTCGGTGGTCCGCCTCCTGGAACTGTCCGCGGCGACATCGGGTCGCCAGGACTTCGCACTGAAGCTGGCCGAGCGGCGGCGCCTGTCCACCCTCGGCCCCCTGAGCGTCAGCATCCGGGACGAGCCGGACGCCCGAAGCGCTCTCCGGATGCTGCTCCGATACCAGCACACCTACAACGAGTCGCTGCACATCCGACTCTCCGAGCACGACGGCCTGGCCACGATCCGCATCGGCATCGATCCCGGCGAACCCATACCGGTCCGACAATCCGTCGAACTGGCGGTCGCGGTGACCCACCAGCTGCTGCGACACCTGTTGGGCGATCGGTGGCATCCGGTGTCCGTCAGTTTCGAACACGACCGGCCGACCGACGACGCGACGCACCGCCAGGTCTTCGATGCACCACTGCACTTCAACAGCGAATTCTCCGGAATCATCACCTACACGGGCGATCTGGACGAGCCCAACAGGCTCTCCGACCCGCTGCTGCGGTCCTACTCGCAGCAGCTCCTCGACACGCTCACCACGCCGGAGGAACCCACGCTCACCAATCGCGTTCGCGAACTCGTCGAACTGCTGCTGCCGAGCGGACGCTGCTCGATCGAGCAGGTCGCCCGCAGCCTCGGCGTCGACCGACGGACGGTGCATCGGCACCTCGCGAAGTCGGGACAGACCTTCACCTCGATCGTCGACTCCACCCGAGCCGAACTCGCGAAACGCATGGTCGCCGGCCGGCGCTACTCCTTCACGGAGATCTCCGAGCTGCTCGCCTTCTCGACACCGAGCAGCTTCTCCCGATGGTTCCATCAGCAGTTCGGCATGAGCCCCCGCGAGTGGCGCAAACAAACCGAGGGTTAGGTCGGCTTCGAATCGGCATGCGCCCCTTCCCGGCCACATGTCCCGAAATGCAAAGAATCCCGTCCCGCACGGGCAATTATTCGGCTCACGAGCGACGTAACGTGATGCAGGCCACTTTCGGGCCGGGCCAATGCCCACATCACACCCGATTCGTTCCCCGTGAAACGAGCAGCCATGACCGCTGAGCCGATACCCACCCCGACGCTCGACCGCATGAAGCAGGCTGGAAGCTGGAATCC
The DNA here is from genome assembly GCF_053607505.1 of Rhodococcus sp. NPDC055112. Lineage (NCBI taxonomy): Bacteria > Bacillati > Actinomycetota > Actinomycetes > Mycobacteriales > Nocardiaceae > Rhodococcus > Rhodococcus sp. NPDC055112. The sequence goes on along the minus strand of NZ_JBSGTR010000049.1, from coordinate 40,454 downwards.
ACTGTGGGACACCTTGTCCCAGTGGGACCCGGAGTGGACAGAACAGTTCATGGCAATGAACGCCACGCCCGTGCGGCGTGGGGTGTTCACACCCGAGTTCGTCGAACTGCTGAGCATCGCCATCGATGCCGCCGCCACCCACATGTACGCGCCTGGAGTACGTCGGCACATCCGGGCCGCACTCGAGCTCGGCGTGTCCAGGGACGAGATCCTCACCGTGCTGGAGATGGTGAGCGTCCTCGGGATCCACGCCTGCAATCTCGGCGTGCCGATCCTCGCGGAGGAGCTCGACGCGTACGAGTCACGCCGCGCCGCCAACTGAGCGCCGGTCCCACACCTTCCCCCTCCAGCCGCACCCCCAGGAGCATCCATGGGACTGACATCCACCACGTCCGAGCTCGAGATCGCAGCCACCGATCCGCCGAGTTCCGCGACGACCGCCGAACGCCGCAGCAGGCGCTCCTCCTACTACCCCTGGCTCGTCTTCGCCCTCACCTTCGCGTTGCTGTTGTCCGACTACATGTCTCGCCAGGTGCTCAGTGCCGTTTTTCCGTTCCTGAAGGCCGATTGGGCCCTGTCGGATTCCCAGCTCGCGTCGCTCACCAGCATCGTCGCGCTGATGGTCGGCCTGCTGACGCTGCCGCTCTCCCTCCTGGCGGACCGGTGGGGCCGAGTGAAGAGCCTGGTGCTGATGGCCACGCTGTGGAGCATCGCGACGCTCCTGTGCGCGATCGCATCCAACTATGAACAGATGCTGGCCGCCCGCTTCCTCGTCGGTGTCGGCGAAGCCGCCTACGGGAGCGTCGGGATCGCCGTTGTGCTCGGCGTCTTCGCGCCGCGAGTTCATTCGACACTGAGCGGCGCCTTCATGGCCGGGGGTTCCTTCGGCTCCGTCGTCGGCGTCTCACTCGGCGGTGTCATCGCCGTGCATCTGAGCTGGCGCTGGTCCTTCGCCGCGATGGCGGTGCTCGGCCTCCTGCTCGTTGCCCTCTTCCGGGCCCTCGTCACCGAACGCCGCTTGGACGAGCACGCCGCCGACCAGAACGTCGTGACGGTCGGAACGACCGGGACCACGATCCGGGTCCCGGTGTCGAGCCTGTTCACCAATTCCGCGGTGTGGTGCGCGTATCTGGGCGGCGGCCTGCAGATGTTCACCGCCGCGGTCCTGCTCGCCTGGACCCCCAGCTTCTTCAACCGGTACTACGGCATGGCACCCGACAAGGCGGGCGCGATCGCATCGGTGTTCGTGTTGCTCATCGGAACCGGCATGATCGTGTGCGGCATCATCACCGACCGGGTGAGCCGGACCAACCCGGCCAGGAAGTGGTCGAGTGCCGTCGCCTTCTGCCTGATCTCGTTCCTCGCGCTCGGATTGGGACTTCGCTTGGACACCGGGGCCCCGCAGCTGGTCCTGTTGGGAATCGGAGCCTTCTTCGCCGCGGGATCCTCCGGCCCGTCCGCGGCCATGGTGGCCAGCCTGACCCACCCGTCGGTGCGGTCCTCCGCACTCGGCACCCTCACCGTGGCCAACAATGTCCTCGGCCTGGCATTGGGTCCCTTCGTCATCGGCATCCTCGCCGATCGACTGGGCCTGCTCGAGGCCCTGCAGCTGTCGCCCCTGGTGTACGTCCTCGCGATGGTCGCACTTGTCGCAGGTAAGCGCCTCTACCCCGCCGGGCTCCAGAAGCTCGCGGCGCAGAGCGCCGCCGCAGCGGCCTGACCCACCGGGTGGGGTTGGTTCACCGAACCAACCCCACCCGCTGCGTCCACACGTCAGTAGACGGAGTCGACCTGGTCCCCGATCACCGATCCGTCGACCCGGTGGACTGCTCCCTTGCCACCGTCGGCGGCGGTGTAGGCCTTGGTCGAGCAGGGGTAGGGCGCCTCCGCACGTTCCTTCGGATCGAGGAACATCGGATTGACCAGCCACCGGTCGTCGCTGTTGTCGTAGGCGTTGCACATGAGCTCGGCGTTGTTGCGGTTGATCACCAGCCGCGCCCCGGTCGCGTCCCCGAGGAACGTCACGTCGGTCACCGAGTCACCCGCCGCGAAGACCTGGCGCCGATCGGCGGGCAACTGATCGAAGGCCGCGGGGCCGTTCACCCCGAACACGACCTCGTTGACCTGGCACCGTTTGCCGTCGATGTACGGGATGACCGAGTCCTCACCGTCGGCGACACCGCCGCAGCCCTCGAGGTGCCTCGTGAGGACACCGTTCTCGACGACCGGGCGGACCCCCATCGCCCGTTCGGGCGTCAGACCCAGTTCCTCCGACCACGCACGCACCACTGGCTCCGCCGACGCCGAGATGATGCGAACATCGAATCCGTTGGTGTGCAACACCTTCACGAGGTCGGCGATCTGGGGGTAGTACCTCACGTAACCGTCGACCTCGGTGGTTCCCACGGTCTGTTCGGCGCCCTCGGGGGCGGCGAGATTCTCCGTTCTCGCCGCCCTGGCGTACTCCGTCACCTCGTCAACCGTGTGACCACCCATCAACTGAACCGCCCAGGCGTACGCGGGCTTCGTCCGCCGATGGTCATATCCGGCGAAGGCCGGCTTCCCGGAGGTGGTCTCGTCGTCGAGCACGGCGACGATCTCGTCGGCGCAGTCGAGATCGGAACCGGTCGGCAGCGGGCCACCGGGTGCCGCCTCGGTGCCGCAGGCCGCCCCGAGTGCCGCGACCGCGTCCGGGGTCAGGAATCGGCTCGTCGCGGCCCAATCCGCTCCCTCGGGCTGAAGGATCTTGTCGTTCTTGATCATCCAGTACGCGGTCGCGCTGCCGATGTCGTTCTTGACCACGGTGTTGTCCCAGTCGAACAGCGCGAGTGGGGCGCCCTTGGCGGCATCACCGTCGACGCCACAGGTGCCCTTCTCCGCGATCAGCCGATCCAGCAGCTGCCGGTTCTCGCCGAACCACTCCAGCCCCGGGTCGAGAGCGGCGCAGGCGCTGGTGTCGGGTGCGGCCTCGGCGGCACCCTCACCGCCGGACGAACAGGATGCGGTCAGCGCGATCGCACCCGTCAGGGCACACACCCAGGCTGCGCGGGTATGGAAAGACTTCACCAGGAACCTCTTTCTCGAATGGTGCGGGCGCGCGGAAGCACACCGGCACAAGAAATCGCGCCGGCACACACAGCGGCGACGAAGGGAGACCTCTCGGCGGGGCCGAGCAGGTCAGTCGAGAGTCAGGACTTCTCCGGAGGACAACGCGTCGGACCGCGAGGTGTCCTTGAGGTCGACTCCGGAGCGTCCCAGCTTGCGGGCACCGGACACCAAGCCCGCCACCACCTTTGCGGCTTGGGCGTAGCTCAGCCCCTCCGGCGGGTGGATGTTGGAGACGCAGTTTCGATCGGCATCCGTGCGACCGGGACGGGGTAGATGCGTTAGGTAGATACCGAGGCTGTCCGCCACCGACAATCCCGGACGCTCCCCGATCAACACGACCAGGGTCCGCACCCCCATCGCCTCGGCGATGTGGTCGCCGAGCGCCACCCGCGCCTCCGTCGCGATCACCGGCGGCGCGAGCGAATACCTGTCCGAGAGTTCCTCGGCCAGCGCCCCCAGCAGCGCGGCGCCGTGATCCATCAGAGCCCGGGGCGAAAGCCCGTCCCCGAGAACGAACCCCAGATCGGCTCCGCTGTGCGGCACGGCCGCCAGATCGGCAGGCAGTCGTCCGAGATCGGGCCTGCGCAGGTACTCGGCGCGGCTGCCTGCCCGGCTCGTCACCCGCACGGGTTTGCCGAGCCCGAGCCCCTCGACCTGCCGGGTCAACACATCGGCGTCCAGCGGTAGGTGCACCGCATCGCGGGCCGCGGCGTGCGCGGCACGGAACTCGAGCACCCGGTCGGTGGGAAGCGAGTCCCCCGCCCGGCCGAGCCCGATCCGCGACTGGGTGCTGAGCCGCAGCTCCTCCCAGAAGTCCTGTGGCTCCGAATCGGTCCGTGCCGTGCCCGCACGCTTCTCGAGGTTCACAGCGCCCCCGTCAGTGCGCGCAGCGGTGAAGCCGCTGCATCCACCGGGAGTACCCGGCCCGCCGCATCGGTCATACCGAGCCGGTGCAGCCAGGCCTCGAACTCCGGGGCGGGGCGCAGCCCCAGCACCTGCCGGACGTACAGCGCGTCATGGAAACTCAGGCTCTGGTAGCCGAGCATCACGTCGTCCGCCCCTGGCACCGCGATGACGAACGCCGTCCCCGCCGCACCCAGCAGGGTGAGCAGGGTGTCCATGTCGTCCTGGTCGGCCTCGGCGTGGTTGGTGTAGCAGACGTCGACGCCCATCGGCAGGCCAAGCAGCTTCCCGCAGAAATGGTCCTCCAGCCCGGCCCTGATGATCTGCTTGCCGTCGTACAGGTACTCCGGACCGATGAATCCGACCACCGTGTTGACCAGCAGCGGTTCGAGGTCCCTGGCCACCGCGTACGCCCGCGTCTCCAGCGTCTGCTGGTCCACGGGGCGGCCGCCGGTGCCGAGGTGGGCGCCGGCGCTCAGCGCCGAGCCCTGGCCGGTCTCGAGGTACATGACGTTGTTGCCGACGGTGCCCCTTCCGAGCGAGCGGCCCGCGGCGTTGGCCTCGCGCAGGAGTGGCACCGTGACACCAAAGCTCGCATTCGCGCCCTCGGTGCCCGCGATGGACTGGAACACGAGGTCCACCGGCACACCCGCCTCGATCAGTTCCATCGTGGTGGTGACGTGCGAGAGCACGCAGGACTGGGTGGGGATCTCGAACCGCTGCCGGATCTCGTCGAGCAGGTGGAGCAGGTCGGAGGTGGCGTGCGGCGAGTCGGTTGCCGGGTTGATCCCGATCACCGCGTCTCCGCAGCCGAGCAGCAGCCCGTCCAACGTGGCGGCCGCGATGCCGCGCGGGTCGTCGGTCGGATGGTTGGGCTGCAGCCGGGTGCTCAGCCTGCCCGGCAACCCGACCGTGGTCCGGAAACCCGCGGTGACCACGGCCGCCCGTGCGACCGCGATGAGGTCCTGGTTCCGCATGATCTTGCTGACCGCCGCCACCATCTCCGGCGTCAGACCCGGCGCGACCGCCCGCAACGTGGCGGCCGCGTCGTCACCCGCGGCCACCTCGAGCAGCCAGTCACGCAGACCCCCGACCGTCAGGTGCGAGATCGACTGGTACGCAGTGCGATCGTGCGAGTCGATGATCAGCCGGGTGACCTCGTCGGTCTCGTACGGCACCAGCAACTCGTGCAGGAACCTGTCGAGCGGGACATCGGCAAGTGCCCACTGAGCGGCCGCACGCTCGGCGTCCGAGGCGGCCGCACATCCGGCCAGCTCGTCTCCGCTGCGCAACGGGGTCGCCTTCGCCATCAGCTCGACCAGCCCGTCGAAGCTGTGGGTGGTGCCACCGATCGTCTGGCTGTAGCGCGTCATTCCAGATCCTCCTCCGCCTTCGCGAGAATCGCGAACTCCTCATCGGGCGAGTTGGCCACCAGGTGGTGCCGGCTGTAGAAGCCGAAGTAGGCCATGAAGGCGCCGAATGCGACCACGGTCCACATCGCCGCCGTCGGATCGACCAGGAAGGTGGCGATCACCGCCGCGATGGCGATCACCAGTGCGAAGGACGTCGTGACGATGCCGCCCGGGGTGCGGTACGGACGCGCCATGCCCGGCTCGCGCTTGCGGAGGACGATGTGGCTGATCATCATCAGCACGTAGCTGACAGCCGCGCCCAGCACCGCCATGTTGAGCAGCATCGCGCCCTCGCCGGTGAGCGAGAGGATGAAGCCGATGACGCCGGGGACGATCAACGCGAGGGTCGGGGCCTTGCGGGAGTTGGTCACCGAGAGCCTGGTCGGCAGGTACCCGGCGCGCGAGAGCGCGAAGGTCTGGCGGGAGTAGGCGTACATGATCGAGAAGAAGCTGGCGACCAGACCCGCCAGTCCGATGTAGTTGACGGCCTTGGCCGCTCCACCGTCGCCGAGCGCCTGCACCAGCGGGTTGCCCGAGGTCGACAGGGCCTCGGCCCCGAGCGCGCCGGTGGCGAGGAAGAGCACGGCCGCCCCTGTGATGATCAGGAGCAGCATGCTGATGATGATGCCCTTCGGCACGTTCTTCTCGGGCTCGCGGGCCTCCTCCGCGGCGAGGGGAACACCCTCCACCGCGAGGAAGAACCAGATGGCGAACGGGACCGCGGCCCAGATCCCGAACCAGCCGAAGGGCAGGAAGCTGGAACTGCCAGCCGCGCCGGGGTCGGCCGCGATATCGGTCAGGTTGCTCGCGTCGAACAGGCCCCAGGCGGACACCGCGAACACGACCAGACCGACCAGCGCGATCGCGGTGATCACGAACATCGCCTTCAACGCCTCGCCCGCGCCGGTGAGGTGGATGCCGATGAAGATGGCGTAGACCGCGAGGTAGACCCACCAGCCGTCGGTGATCCCGAACAGGTTCAGCGACTCGACGTAGCCCCCGATGAAGGTCGCGATCGCGGCGGGTGCGATCGCATACTCGATGAGAATTGCTGTGCCGGTAGCGAATCCACCCCAGGGCCCGAGCGCTCGCCTGGCAAAGGTGTAGCCACCGCCCGCGGCGGGCAACGCGGAAGACATCTCGGCCATGCCGAGCACCATCGCCAGGTACATGCCCGCGATGACGACACCTGCGATGAGCAGACCACCGAAGCCGCCCTCGGCCAGCCCGTTGTTCCACCCGGCGTAATCACCGGAGATCACGTAGCTCACGCCGAGCCCTGCCAGCAGCAACCAGCCGGCGGAGCCCGACTTGAGTGTCCGCTTCGCGAGGTACTCGCTGTCCTCGTTGTGGAAGTCCTCGTGCGAGGACTTCTTGGTGGTGATCGCCATGGCGACCTCCTTCTCCTAGTGAATGATCACACGGCGCCGGCGGCGCCACCAGGGGCTGCGCGGCTGCGCACAGTGTTGAAGATCTACGTCATCGATTGATGTCCACGGGGTTACGACTGATCAGCTCTTGGTCCGCCAGGGACGGGACAGGCGTCGACGGCCTCGGCGACCACCTGGGGTTCGGCGGGCGGCTCGGGTCGCCGCCCCTCCTCCCAGGTCTGCCCGGTGACCGGTTCGGCCTCGGCGAGCGCGACGTTCTCCTCGGGAGTGAACGCGCGAGCCCGGCTCAGGAAGCGGACGCCTTCGGGCGTCTCGAGACTGAACCCCGAGCCGCGTCCGGGGACCACGTCCAGCACCAGCTGGGTGTGCTGCCAGGCCGCGAACTGGGTGCCCGAGATCCACACGGGCACCGCGTCGTCACCGTCGGGAATCGAGCTCGGCACCTCGCCGACACCGAGCCCCAGGTCGAGCAGCCCGACCAGGACGTCACGGTCTCCGACGATGAATTCGCCTGCGGGATAACACATCGGAGCCGAGCCGTCGCAGCATCCGCCGGACTGGTGCATCATCAGGGGTCCGTGAATCCCCCGTAGGCGACGGAGCAGATCCATCGCCCCCGCGGTCGCGACGATTCGGCCGGGCACCGACATTGGGGACTCCGTCTCGGCGAGAAGTGGAGACACGGCGCCCGCCTCGGGGGGATGAGCGGGCGCCGTGTCATGGTCACGGCACCCGCCGCAGGGGGGCATTGGCGGGCGCCGTGAGTTCGGGGGCTCGGGCCGTGGGAAGCCCCGAGCCTGCGGGTCAGAAGAAGCCCTGGGCCTTCGGGGCGTAGCTGACGAGCAGGTTCTTGGTCTGCTGGTAGTGATCGAGCATCATGTGGTGGTTCTCACGGCCGATACCCGACTGCTTGTAGCCGCCGAATGCCGCGTGCGCGGGGTACTGGTGGTACGTGTTCGTCCACACCCGGCCTGCCTGGATGTCACGGCCTGCGCGGTAGGCCACCCCACCGTCGCGGGACCAGACCCCGGCACCGAGGCCGTACAGGGTGTCGTTGGCGATCTCGATGGCCTCGTCGTAGTCCTTGAAGGACGTCACCGACACCACGGGCCCGAAGATCTCCTCCTGGAAGATCCGCATCTTGTTGTTGCCGGTGAACACCGTCGGCTGCACGTAGAAGCCGCCGGACAGGTCGCCACCGAGCTCGGCGCGCTCGCCACCGGTCACCAACTGGGCACCCTCGGCCTTGCCGATCTCGATGTAGGACAGGATCTTTTCCAGCTGGTCGTTGCTGGCCTGCGCGCCGATCATGGTCTCGGTGTCGAGCGGGTCACCCTGGCGCACCGCCTTGGTGCGGACTGCCGCCATCGCGAGGAACTCGTCGAAGATCTCGCCCTGGATGAGCGCGCGGGACGGGCAGGTGCACACCTCGCCCTGGTTGAGCGCGAACATCGTGAAGCCCTCGAGCGCCTTGTCCTGGTAGTCGTCGTTGGCGGCGAGCACGTCGGAGAAGAAGATGTTCGGGCTCTTGCCGCCGAGCTCCAGGGTGACCGGGATCAGGTTCTGCGACGCGTACTGCATGATCAGCCGGCCGGTGGTGGTCTCGCCGGTGAAGGCGATCTTCTTGATCCGCGGGCTCGAGGCGAGCGGCTTGCCCGCCTCGGTGCCGAAGCCGTTGACGATGTTGAGCACGCCTGCAGGCAGCAGGTCGCCGATGATGCCGATCAGGTGCAGGATCGATGCAGGCGTCTGCTCCGCCGGCTTGAGGACGATCGCATTTCCTGCGGCCAGTGCGGGCGCAAGCTTCCACACGGCCATCAGGATCGGGAAGTTCCAGGGGATGATCTGGCCGACCACGCCGAGCGGCTCGTGGAAGTGGTACGCGACGGTGTCGGAATTGATCTCCGAGAGCGAACCCTCCTGCGCCCGGATGGCACCCGCGAAGTAGCGGAAGTGGTCGATGGCGAGCGGGATGTCGGCGTTCAGGGTCTCGCGGATCGGCTTGCCGTTGTCCCAGGACTCGGCGAGGGCGATGGACTCGAGATTCTGCTCCATCCGGTCCGCGATCTTGTTCAGGATGACCGCGCGCTCGGCTACCGAGGTCTTGCCCCAGGCCGGAGCGGCGGCGTGCGCGGCGTCGAGGGCGAGCTCGATGTCCTCGGCGGTGCCACGGGCGATCTCGCAGAACGGCTGACCGGTGACCGGGGTCGGGTTCTCGAAGTACTGACCCTTGACGGGCGGCACCCACTGTCCACCGATCCAGTTGTCGTAGCGGGACTGGAAGGACATGACGGAATCGGGTGAACCCGGACGGGCGTACACGGTCATCGAAGGCTCCTCGTGGTGTGCTGTCTCTCCCCTGCAGGCGACGCGAGTGTCGCCTTGGGGTGTGATTCAGAACACTAGGATCACGAGGGTTGCAACAACGTTGCGTCCGGTGAAACTCAGACCCCCAGCCGCCTGTCTAGCGTCTCGATCCTCGACTTGACCTGGTCGTACATCGGCGATCGGCGGTCCATCGAGGACAGATAAGCGGCCCACGCACCGGTGTCCTCGCGGCCCTCGACCGTGCTCGTCCACTTGGCGAGCAGGCCCTGGTCGCCCGCCCGCAGCAGCGCCGCACGCATGCGGCCGCGCAGGTCCGCCCTGATCTCCTCGACCCCCGGCGCGACCGAGCCCGGCAGGACCGGGCCGCGATAGACCCGCAGAGCGGCGGCCGCGTCACCGCGGTCGAGAGCGTGACGGACCTCCTGCACGTCCGAGCCGAGTTCGGTCAGCAACCGATACGGACGGGACCCGAGACCCGCGGCACCGAACACCTTGCGCAGGCGCGACATCTCCGCCCGGATCGTCACCGAGTCCAGCTCCGACTCGTCGAGCAGCACCGCGAGGTGGTCGGAACCGAGACCCTCGGGGTGTTCGGCCAACAGCAGCAGGATCTCGGCGTGCCGCTGCGAGAGGCTCGTCCGGTCGCCGTCCCGCACGAGGGTCGGCCGTTCTGATCCGAGCACCTGGAGACGCGGCGAGGCGTTCCCGAGTAGCCGAGGCGAGTTCAGCAGGTGCAGGCGGAGCTCGGACTCGGCCGCTGCGACGGTGGCCCGGATCAACGAGAGCACCTCGGGCACCGCCACCCGCGGTCCGCCGGTGATGTCGATGGCGCCGAGGATCTGGCCGCTCATCGGGTCATGCACAGGAGCCGCGGAGCAGCTCCAATCGTGGACCGTGCGGCTGAAGTGCTCGGCCTCGAAGATCTGCACACAGTGGTCGAGCGCGAGCGCGGTGCCAGGGGCGTTGGTGCCGACGCGGTCCTCACTCCAGTCGGCCCCCTCGACGAAGTTCATCGCCAGCGCCCGGTCCTTGGCCTGCGAGTCGCCCTCCACCCAGAGCAGGCGCCCCTCGGCGTCGCTGATCGCGACGAGCAGGCCGGTGTCGGCGGCGTCGTCGACCAGCAGCTTGCGGACCACGGGACGGATCAGCGCCATCGGATGCGCGGAGCGGTACCGCTCCAGTTCGATGCCGTCGAGGTCGACGCCGTCGCCGACGGCATCGGGGTTCACGCCCTTGTTCCGGCTGCGCAACCACGAATCGAGCACCACCGACCGGACCGGGTCGTGCCCGGCGGCCGCGGGATCGAGGGACCGGCCCGCGCCACCGTCGACGAACGACCTGTGGGCAGACGACATCAATCGCGCCAGTTGCGCGACATCATCGCCCGGCCGTACGGCAATCCAGGGGTTGCCGTGCGTTGCTCTGGTCAATCGAGTTCCTCCGTGACGTCCCATCAACTGTAACGCCGGTCACACTCTGCCATTTCCCTGGGCGTCATGTGTGGGACTCGTATCGCCCTCGATCAGGGCGGACACCCGTTCCGCGATCATCACCGCGGTCGCATGCGGGCCGCGCGAGGTCAGCACGGGCATGACCGACGTGTCGGCCACCAGGACCCCGTCCACGCCGATCACCCGGCAGCGACCGTCCACGACGGCGTCGTGGTCGGACTCCGACCCCATCCGGCAGGTTCCGGACAGGTGCAGGGAGGTGCCGAGGTTCTCGAACGGCTCGATCGGCGGCCCCGCCCCCGGGTCCGCGGCCACCCGCCCGAACGCCGCCGAGGCCAGCAGCCCCCGCGCCAGGTCGAGGCCCGACCGCATCGCCGCACGGTCGGCCGCGGACGCGAGATACCGGTACCGGATGACAGGCGGGGCCGCCGGGTCGGCCGACCGCAGGATGAGCTCGCCCCTGCTGTCCGGGCGCATCAGCGCCACCCCCAGTCGTGGCTCCGCATCTGCCGCGCCGGGAATGATCTGCGCGAAGGGCGCGGTATACGGACGGATCTCGATGCCATCCGCCTCCAACACCGCTTCCAGGACGGCGGTGCGCTCGTTCCTCGGAACGCGCAGGCGAGGCCGATACGCGAGCGTCACCTCGGGATGGTCACCGAAGTCACGACCGACGCCGGGCCGGTCCGCGAGAACCGGCAGCCCGAGTCCCGAAAGATGTTGTGCTGGGCCAATTCCGGAGTGCATCAACAGATGGGCAGTACCGATCGCGCCCGCACACAGCACCACCTGACGGGCCCGCAGCAGGCGCCGCTCACCCGCCATCTCGGCCTCGACGCCCACCGCCCGCACGCCGTCGAACACCAGGCGGCGGGCGACGACGCCGGTTCGCACCCGCAGGTTCGGTCTGGCGACATTCGATCCGAGGTACGCGGACGCCGTGCTGATCCGATGCCCCGCGACCGCGTTGAGCGGCACCGGCCCGGCACCCTCCGCGTTCGGCTCGTTGAGATCCGCGGCGTACCCGAACCCCGCCACCTCACAGGCGTCGAGGAAGGCGGAGCTGACGGGATGCATGTCCTCGCGACCGATCCGGGTCACCGGCATCGGACCGTCGTCACCGTGCCAGCGAGGATCCCCCGCCCGGTCGGTCTCGAGCTTCCGAAAGTACGGCAGCACTTCGGAATACGACCATGTCTCCGGCCAGCTCCGAAAGTCGGATTCGGTGCCGCGGATGAAGTAGCCACCGTTGACCGCTCCTGACCCGCCGAGCACCCGGCCGCGGGCGATGGTCGTGCCGTGCCCCGGCCGCAACTCGACAGGATAGGTCGCGGCGACATCGCTGCGCGGTCCGACCGGCAGCAGCCCGAGCGGACCGGGGTCGCTCGCACCGGGCCCCGCCTCGATCAACAGCACCTCGCGATCGGGGTTCGCGCTCAAGCGCGCCGCCACGACGCATCCGCAGGACCCGCCGCCCACCACGATCACATCGGCCACCGGATCGGGGGCCGGCACCGTTCAGCCCCGCAACCGGGGCTTCAGCGCGGCAAGGCTGCGCTCGGCGATCGCCCCGCGCCAGAGTCCGGTGCCGTAGGCGATGTCGTCCATCCGCTTGAACACGGTGTGCCGCACCGGCCCCAGCCCTCCTGGCTCGCGGTGCGTGTACCAGTCGGCGAGTCCCTCGGCCACGGCCACCGCCAGCAAGGCGCGACGGACCCGGGACGAGACCAAGGCGGCCAGCAGCGTCAGCGGCCAATAGTGCCTGCACATCGCGGACGCGAGCTGCCAGACCCCGCCCACGAAGCCCTGCGCGGCGAGTATGACCGAGATACGGGTGGGCTGGTCGAGCTCCCGGAACGTCCGGCGCAGGCGGATGACGGTGACGAGCTGCGCGACCAGGGACCCGGCCAGGCCGAGCCTGGTGCAGGTCGCGGCGAGCAGGACGGCCAGCAGCGTCAGGGGCGACATGGCGACAGGCGGCACGAGCCCCTCGTGCCGGAGCGCGAGCGGAGCCGCACCCGTGCCATAAAAGAGCTTGCGGCCGAACCACTTCCGGAACGAGACGCGGTGATCGTGGGCGACATTGGCGATCGGTTCGTAGCGCAGCCGCCAACCGGCCGCGTGCAGCCGCCAGCAGAGGTCGACGTCCTCGGCCACATGCATCTCCGCGTCGAAGCCACCGCACTCCTCGAGCGCGCGCCTGCGCACCAGCATCGCCGCACTGGGCACGTAGGAAACCGGGCTCCCCGCCCGCACCGCGCCCTCCTTGCGCCCCAGATCGAGCGAGGATCGAGCGTGCTCATAGCGGCCGATCGCGCCCGCCTCCGGCTCGAGAGCGACGATCCGCGGAGCCGCCATCGCTACCGCCGGGTCACTGAAGTGCCCCAGCATCGCCTCCAGCCAGCCGAGCCGGGGTACCACGTCGGAGTCCAGGAAGGCCACGTACTCCGTTGTCGCGGCGGCCATTCCGGTGTTGCGGGCGGCAGCAGGCCCGAGCGCTGACGGATGCCGGAGCACCCGCACCTCGGCACGCCCGTCGCAGCACGGCGGGGTCGTCACCGGATCGTCGGAGCCGTCGTCGACGACGATCACCGAGAGTCCGCGCAGCGCGGGCAGCAGTCGGTTCAGGCCGGTGATGTTGTTGTGCAGCGGGATGACGACAGTGACGTCCTGATTCGACGGCGAGCTCATCGGCCGGGGGTTCGCCACCCCGGAATCGAGGAGGTGCCGGGCAACCTGTGCGGACTGGGTGTCGACGACCTTCAGGTATCCGTCACCGATCATCGCCGCGGCGGTCGGCGCGAGCTTGAGCATCCGGGTCGGGGAACCCCCGATCAGTACCCGTCCACCCGAGAAGGTGCGCACCTTGGGATCGATTCTCACCCCGAATCCGTCGGGCAGTCGAGCTTGGCGCATCAGGTGATCGTATTCGGATCTGCTCTCACCGCAACATGCCTTTGCCATCTGGTTGCCATCGCAACACCGCCGCAACACAACGCGCCAGCATCTGCTCGAACATCCGTTCACCCTCGGCCGCGCTCGCCCCGGTCGGATCGCCGAGCACCCCGTTCTCGCTGACGGACGCGATCCCGCCTGCCCGCAACCGGTCCATCAGCTCACCGATCGGCTGGGTGACACCCGGTTGCGCCCTGTCCATCCGCACGTCACCTGGCGAAAGGTGCAGCAGCAAGGAGGTTTCAGTGCGCCCCGCGTGGGCATCGGCACCGGGCACCGCGCAGGGCAGCCAGGCGACGTCCCGACCCTCATAGCGCAGCAACGCGACCGCCTTGGCGAGGGTGGGCGCGTTGCCGCCGTGTCCGTTCACCAGCAACACGCGCGGGGACCAGCGACACGCCGAACGCCCGTACTCGACGACCACCGCCTCGAGCGCGGACGCGCCGAGCGAGATCGTTCCCGCGAAGCCCTCGTGTTCACCGCTGGCCCCGTAGGCGATGGCGGGGGCGACCGTCACGCCGGGCAGCGACCGCGCCACCGCGACCGCGATCCGGGTGTCGGTGTCCAGTGGCAGGTGCGGCCCGTGCTGCTCGACCGAACCGACAGGAACCGCGATGGCGGGCGCGTCGGCGTCGATGTCGGGCCAGGTCGCGCCCGCGAGGTCCATTGGCATGCACCGATGCTATTCCGACGGGAGTCGCCTGCGATCCGGCGACTACGATCGGTGTCACCACAGGACCCTCGGCTGGAGGATGACGTGACGCTGGACCGAATGCCGCTCAAAGGATTTGGCGTCGTCAACTTCGAACTCATGCTGCTCCGCCGGATGCACGACCATCAGCCGACGCTGGTCGTGGCAGCCCTCAAGAACCTCGGCAAGAGCGCCACCGACCTGCGCGCCGCGCATGCCCAGTGGCAACGCGGCCTGCGGGGCGGCTTCCCCGGTGGCGCGGCGCGGTATCGACTCGCCCTCGGCAAGCCCCCCGTGGTGAGCTCGCGCCTGCTGCCCGCGGTCGGCGAGCTGGCCATCGAGGCATGGCCGATGCCGCTGTGGCCCGGGCTGCAGTTCCAGGTCACCTTCGGACCGGGCGGCGACGTCGTCGACGAGCGACTGGCCAGGATGTCCGACGGGGCCGCGCCCGCCATCGCCTCGGTGGCGGATCTACGGCCGTGGCTGCTGGTCATCGACGACCTGGAGTCGACCTGCGCCCCCGTGCACTACCGCATGTCCGCCGGGACAGTGGCCAGCCATGCGGCCGCCGCGTTCGCCACTCCGGACGGCACCGCGTGCGAGGCGCAGTTCTCCTGGGGCCTGCTCCAATCCGCCACGGCCGTGGATGGCGGAAACCAGCAGGCAAACTGACCGGTGAAGGGCAGGATGGCCCTATGGCCAAGGACGAGGTGACGCGCGCGACGATCATGCTGATCCGGCATGCGGAACGACCCGAGGGCGACGAACCGCCCTTCGGCGTGGACCGAGACGGCACCCGGTGCGACGAATCGCTCACCCCTGCCGGCTGGCAACGCGCAACCGCGCTCGCAGCGCTCTTCGCACCCGACGCGGGCGAGCCCGCCTCCGGGCTGGTCCGCCCGCGGGCCCTGTTCGCATCCACACCGAGCAAGAAGGACGGCAGCAAGCGCTCGCTGCAGACGATCTCGCCGCTGGCCGACAAGCTCGGCGTCGAGGTGGACACCGACATCGGGCGATCGGAGGTCAAGGCTCTCGCGAAACGGGTACTGCGCACGCCCGGCCCGATCCTGATCTCCTGGCAGCGCGAGTACCTCCCCGAGATCGTCGATGCACTCGGCGAGGTCGACGCGACGCCGCCCGACCCATGGCCCGAGGACCGCTTCGATGTGATCTGGCTGCTCACCCCGGACGGCGCGCGCGGCTGGGTGTTCAGCCAGCTGCCGCAACGTCTGCTGCCGGGCGACCGCGCCACCGGTATCTGACGCGCCTCAGAGCGCCACGGCCACCCGGTGCCCCTCGCGCACCGCCGCGTCCGCCCGCCGCGGGGTCAGCGCGTCACCGATCCGATGAATCTCGAAGTCGCTGTCGGACAATTGCTTCCAGAGACGCTCCTCGGGCTGCTGATGCACCGCACACACCACCCAGTCGAACTCCGGCTCTGAGGTTTCCCCGGTCGGATGGTGTAGCAGCGTGACCCGCACCGCCGACCCCTGCGCCGCGACGACCCCCATCGGCACCAGGTCCGTGAGCTGTGCGATGCCATTACGGTGCGCCCGACGCCGCCAGCCCTCCATGTCCAGCGTGAGGCCCAGGTCCTGGCCGACGATCATGCCGTTCGTCGCGACGGTCACCACACAGCCACGGTCGGCGAGCGATTCGGCGACCGACGTCGCCTGGTGGAAGCCCAGCTCGTCGATCACGAGCACACGGCCACCGGGATCGGCCCGGCCCTCGAGCACGTCCCGCACGTCCACCACCCGCGCCGACTCCCCCGCCCACCCCGGCCGCTGCGGCCGGGCCCCGGTCGCGACGATCACCGCGTCGGGCGCCAGGGACAGGAGCAGGTCGGCGTCCACGTCGATGCCGGTCCTGACCTCGACGCCGTAGCGCGCGCATTCCGTCTCGAGATTCCGGACCAGCTCGCCGAACTCGGCCCGGCCTGCCGCACCCGCCGCGGTCCTGACCTGGCCGCCGGTGTGTGCGTCCCGCTCGAACAGCGTCACCCGGTGACCGCGCTGCGCGGCCGTGGCCGCGGCCTGCAACCCGGCCGGTCCGCCACCGACAACACACACCAGCAGTCCGCGCCGTCGGGGCATCGGCAGCGGGACCGATTCCCTTCCGGCCATGGGGTTCTCGACACAGCCGAGCCAGCGGCCCATGCCGACCCGGCCGATGCACTCCTGGTTGCAGGACAGGCAGGTCCGGATCTCGCCGGATCGTCCCGCCACTGCCTTCGCCGCGAAATCGGGATCCGCGATCTGCCCGCGCACGACCCCGACCAGGTCGCAATGGCCCTCCTCGATCGCGAGATCCGCCTGCTCCGGGTCCGTGAAACGTCCGACGCCGATCACCGGCAACGTCACCCGCCTGCGGATCGCGTTCGGGATGAAAAGGGCGTACCCGCGCGGCACCGCCATGGAGCCCTCGATCAGGTGCAGGGTCTGCGTCGCCATGCCGATCGAGGTGTTGATGTAGTCGACCTGCCCGCAGGCCTCCACCATCGCGGCGACCTCGACCGCCTCGTCGAGATGGATGCCGTTCGCGATCAGCTCCTCGCCGGTCAACCGCACACCCAGCACCGGTTCGGGCCCGAGCACCGCGCGCACCGCCGCCACGATCTCGAGCAGGAATCGGGCACGATTCGCCAGGGCGCCCCCGTACCGATCGGTGCGCCGGTTGGTGTCGGGCGAGAGGAAGGCCCGCACGATCGATGCTTGCGAGCACTGGATCTCGACGCCGTCGAAGCCACCGCGCATGCAGTGCTCGGCGGTCGATGCGAATCCCGCTACGAGCTCCGCGATCTCGGCCGGGTCGACGGCCTTCGGCACCTCGCGGAACAACGGGTCCGCAACCGGACTCGGCGCAAGAACCGGCTGCCGCGAGTACATCCCCGAGCCCTGCCCGCCGTTGTGATTGAGCTGGGCCAGGATCACCGAACCGTGAGCGTGCACCGCGTCGGTGAGCGTCCGGTAGTGCGGGATCACCTCGGGCCGGTACCCCTGGATCAGCTTCTCGTACGGCCAGTCCGACGGGTGCGTGCTGTGTTCCTCGGTGATGATCAGGCCGGCGCCGCCCTTGGCGCGCGCCTCGTAGTACGCGGTGTGCTGTTCGGTGGGAAGTCCGCCGCGGGCGCTGTTGGTCAGGTGCGCCGAGAACACCACCCGATTGCGGACGGTCAGCCGCCCAAGGGGCAGCGGGGTCAGGAGGTGCCGGTAGGTCACGGCCGCACCTCCGGATGAATGGCCGCCGCTGCCGCCACCCGGCCCTCCCGGATCGCTTCGGCGACGGTTCGCGGCGCCAGGCAGTCCCCGATCCGGACCGATGCGGGCGACTGCACGACCAGGGATTCCTCGGGAAGCCGGTGTGTGCAGTCGATCAGGGTGGCGGCGGCCTGCAGCCGCCGCTCGCCGGTGTGGACGTTCTCCAGCAGGACACCGTCCGCGGCGATCGAGCGAACGGTCACGCTCAGGTGGCGCGCGATCCCTGCCCGCTGCAGCCGGGCATTGGCGGCGGAGAGGTCACCGGTCCGGCCCAACTGAACGCCGACGACCTGGTCCGGTGTCGCGATGGACACCTCGCTGTCGCGGGCGGCGAGCCATTCGGCGACCGCGACGGCAACCTGGTCCCCCACCGGGTCGAACACCAAGATCGGACCGTCCCGCAACGGCTTTCCGGCCAGCACCTCAGGAGGGCTCACGATCTCGACACCCGCGCGGCGGTCACCGGGCCACGGGCTCGACACGCTTCCGGTCGCCAGGATCACCGCGCGGCCCGCCGATCTCGCCGCGTCGATCTCCTCGGCCGTGATCGCCCTGCCGGTCTCGACGTGGACGCCCAGCCGGCGGCATTCGGACTCCAGCCAGTCCACCAGCGCCGCGAGCGAGTCGCGCCCGGCACCGACCGCGGCCACCCGCAGCGTGCCGCCGAGCCGGGAACCGCGCTCGGCGAGGGTGACCCGGTGGCCGCGTATCGCCAGCACTCGCGCGGCCTCGAGCCCCGCGGGCCCGCCACCGACGACCAGGAAGTCACCCGGCGCCAGGACAGGCAACCCCTCATCGGGGTCGACGCCCTCGTGCCCGGCCGACGGATTCCCGACGCAGGTGATGATCGGATTGCGCGGATCGCGAACCTGACAGGTCTGGTTGCAGAGCAGGCACGGCCGCGGGGCTGCGCCGGCCTGCCGCGGGGTCTCCCCGCCGCGGCGCGCCTTCATCACCAGGTCCGGCTCGGCTATCTGCGCGCGGGTCATCTCCACCGCATCGGCGACACCGTCCGCGAGCGCGCGCTCCGCCTGTCCGGCCTCGATCACGCTGCCCTGCAACACGACCGGCACCGCGCCCGCCACCGCCGCACGGACCGAGGAACACAGTTTCACGTTGAACACCGGCGCCGTGTGTGCGTCCGGCCGGTACGACTCCACCGACATCGGACCGCCGCGGACGACCACCAACAGATCGAGCAATTCCGCCAACTCGCGGGCGTGCCGTGAGGCGATCTCGGGGGTGACCCCCGCCCAGGGCGCGAGTTCGTCGCAGCTCAGTCGCAGCGACAGCACCCGGTCGGGACCGAGCGCGCCGCGGACCGCCTCGATCACCTCGCGGGTGAGCAGGAGCCGGTCGACGCCGTACTCGTCGCCGCGCAGATTGGTCAGCCCCGAGTGGAACTGGCGCAGCAGGGCCCGCGGTCCCGCGTCGAGTTCGACCCCGTCCATTCCGGCGTCCCTGGCCGAGGCCGCGGCCGACCGGAATCCCGCTATCAGCGAGTCGATCTCGGCCCGTTCCATCTCCATGGGCAACTCGCGGGTGACGACGTCGGCCACGCGCGATGGCCCCCACAGCGCCGACTGTGAGTGTGCGCTCGAGCCCTGCAGCCCGGTGTGGCCGAGTCCGGCCAGCACCAGCGTTCCGTGTGGCCGGCACGCATCGGCGATGTCCCGCCAGCCCGGACCGCAGTCCGCGGCCAGCGGCGCCCGTTCGTACGGCCAGTCGTCGGCGTGTACCGAGGCGACCTCGGTGACGAGGATGCCTGCCCCGCCCCTGGCGCGCCTGCCGTAGTACGCCACATGCGCGGCGGAAAGGGCGCGGTCGACACCGAGATTCGTCTCGTGTGGACCGAAGATCACCCTGGCCGGTGCGGTGCGCCCGGCCAGGGTGATCGGTTCGGTGAGCCGTGCCGTCACGGCCCGCGGCGTCCTAGACGCCGAGGTCGCGGCGGAAGCCGGCCGGGATCACCAGGTCCGACGGGGACAGGTCCGCGATCGACGAGTGCCCCAGACCCAGCACCGCCGAGTCGATGCCGCTGCGGAGGATGTCGAGGACGTTCTCGACGCCTGCCTGCCCGTTGGCCGCCAGGCCCCAGAGGTAGCCGCGGCCGATCATCACGGCCTTGGCGCCGAGCGCGACGGCCTTGACGACGTCGCTACCGCGACGGATACCGCCGTCGAGCAGCACCTCCAGGTCGTCGCCCACCGCCTCGGCGATCGCGGGCAGGGCCCGGATCGGGGCCGGGGTGCCGTCGAGGTTATTGCCGCCGTGGTTGGAGACGGAGATCGCGGAACAGCCGGCGTCGACGGCGCGCTTGGCGTCGTCCACGCGCATGACGCCCTTGAGCATGAACGGACCGCCCCACTGCTCGCGGAGCCACGCCACGTCCTCCCACGACGGCAGCGGAGTACCCATCCACTCGCCGTAGGCACCGAAGAAGGTCGGCGCCTGCTGGCCGGGCGCGGCCAGGTTCGGGGTGGTCAGGTCCGGCACCTTGCCGGTCTTGGCGAAGTCCATCAGCCAGCGCGGACGCATGATGGCCTCCGGCGCGTTCTGCATCATCGCCTTGAGGTTCATCTTCTCCGGGATGGCCGGGCTGCCCCAGTCCCGCCCCATCGAGAAGGACCAGTCCAGGGTCATGATCAGGCCGGTGGCACCGGCAGCGCGAGCCCGCTCCATGCGCTGGACCAGGGTGTCGCGGTCGCCCACCCAGTACATCTGGAAGAACGTCTGCGGGTTGGCCGCGGCGACGTCCTCGATCGAGCGACTCGCGAAGGAGCTCAGCCCCATCGCGACCCCACGGGCGGCGGCGGCGCGGGCCACCGCGACCTCGCCCTCCGGGTGCACGGCCTGCACGCCGGTCGGCGAGATCAGCACCGGCATCGAGATGGGCTGACCCATGACATTGGTAGCCATGTCCCGCTTGTCGTGCAGCCCCGCGACGTGCGGTGCGAAGCCGAGCTCGCTGAAGGCCGCGATGTTGTCGTCGACCGTCAGCCCCTTCTCGGACCCGGCCACCAACGCCATGTACACCGACTTCGGCAGCCTCTTCTTGGCCCGCCGCTGCGCCTCGGCAACGGTTTCGAACCAGGCATTCTTGGCCATCACTGAACCTTTTCTACTGAAGTGAACAAGTCTCGTTAATTCATTCCCGCGAGCGGGTTCTCGTCGCAGACCTTGGCCGGCGGGCGCACCATCAGCTGCAGCGGGACGGGCGCCCGGGGGGTGCGGCGGTTTCCGGTGCGGGAGTGGTCGACGCTCGACTTGGGGATCTCGCCGCGGGTGCCCGCGAGCGCGGTTTCGCCGTAGCCCTGCACGCACTCGGGGTCCGGGCCGTCCATCGGCAGACCGGTGAAGAACTTGGCCGCCATGCAGCCGCCGCGGCAGGAGTCGTAGTGGTCGCACTTGCTGCACGCGCCGCCGGTCTGCGGGGAACGCAGCTCGGCGAACAGATCCGAATGCTGCCACACGTGCTGAAAACCACCGTCGGCCACGATGTTTCCGGCGAGGAACTGCTCGTGGATCGCGAAGGGGCAGGCGTACACGTCACCGACCGGGTCGATCAGACACACCACCCGTCCAGCGCCACACAGGTTCAAGCCGGGGAGCGCGTCGCCGTAGGCGGACAGGTGGAAGAACGAGTCGCCGGTCAGGACGCCTTCGCCGTTCGCGACGAGCCAGTTGTAGAGCTCGCGCTGCTGCGGCTGTGTCGGGTGCAGCTCGTCCCAGACGTCGGCGCCACGGCCGGACGGCCGGAGCCGGGTGATCCGAAGCGTCGCGCCGTACTTGTCGGCGAGCGCCTTGAACTCGTCGAGCTGGCCGACGTTGTGGCGGGTGACGACGACCGAGATCTTGGCGTCCTTGAAGCCCGCCTCGGCGAGATTCTCGAGCGCACGGACCGCCATCGCGAACGAGCCGGGGCCGCGCACCGCGTCGTTGACCTCCGCGGTCGCGCCGTCGATGGAGATCTGCACATCGACGTAGTCACTGGCCGCCAGCCGCGCGGCGACCTTCTTGTCGATCTTCACACCGTTCGTGGAGAACTTGACGCCGACCTGGTGCTCGGTGGCGTAGTCCACGAGCTCCCAGAAGTCGGAGCGGACGGTGGGCTCGCCGCCGCCGATGTTCACGTAGAACACCTGCATCCGCTGCAGCTCGTCGATGATGGACTTGCACTGCTCGGTGCTCAGCTCGCGCGGATCGCGCCTGCCGGACGACGACAGGCAGTGCACGCAGGAGAGGTTGCAGGCGTAGGTGAGCTCCCAGGTGAGACAGATGGGCGCGTCGAGTCCGAGTTCGAACTGGTCGACGAGCCGGCCGACCGGGGCGGGTGCGGGGCGATCGAGCATGGAGGTCATGGGCTGTGTCCTCGAGGTGTGGGGTTGCGGATCAGGCGAACTCAGGCCGCGGACACGCCGGGCACGATCATCTTCGAATCGGCCAGCGTGGCGAGCGCACGGGCGTAGGTGTCCACCTGCGCCTCGTCGATACCCGCAGCACGGATGGCGGTCCTGGCGTCGGGATGGTCGGGCAGTGCCCGCACGATCTCGACGATGGTGCGGTTCTTCAGGAACGAGAGCTTCCTGGTCCCAAAGTGGTAGAGCAACGCCCCGAAAGGTTCGGGGCGCAGCGCCACCTGCGGGTGAAGCTTCCACCCGGTATCCAGATCCACGGTCAGTACACGCCGCACATGCCGTCGATCGAGACCTCTTCCACCAGGGCCTCCTCGACGAGCTCGGTTCCGGCAACGACGCTTTCGCGATGCTCAGACATCTACATACCTCCTGTGTCAGGGTTGGCGTCAGTCACGGCAATCGGTTCGCTGTGACTCGGCTCACCACACTAATGGCATCGAGTGCACAATGAAAGGTCCGGAGGGAAAATTGACGCAGGCCGGTAGCAAACCCGCAGGTCGCATAGGTCGTCGGCCGTCGACGACCCGCGATCGGATCAGCAATATCGGCATCGAGCTGTTCGCCGAGCACGGTTTCGAGGAGACCAGCGTCGATCAGATCGCGGAGGCCGCCGGTATCGCCAGGCGCACTTTCTTCCGCTACTTCCCCTCCAAGAACGCGGTGCCGTGGGGCGACTTCGACCTGCATCTGGCGAACATGCGCGAGCAGCTCGCGGAACTCCCCCGCGACATCCCGCTGGCCGAGGGACTCGCCTCGGCACTGCTCGAGTTCAACAGCTTCCCGCCCGCCGTGGCCGCGCTGCACCGCAAGCGGATGGAGATAATCCTGCAAGCCCCGGCGCTGCAGGCGTATTCGATGGTGATGTACGACGGCTGGCGAGGCGTGATCGCCGACTACGTGGCCGACCGGATGGGCTGCCGACCCGGCGATCACCTGCCCCGCACGATCGGCTGGATGGTCCTCGGCATCGCCCTCTCTGCCTATGAACAGTGGCTCACCGACGACTCCCTCGAGCTGCCGGATCTGCTCCACGCCGGGAGCGAGGTCCTCTCGCACGGGCTCGGCGCCTCCGCGGCCGCACACGACTGACCAGCCCGATCACCGCCACCGGGTGTCGTGGCCGACCATCCCTGAGCTGCCCCATCCCGATTATCGGGATCGCCACTCTGCAATTTACGATCCACCTGGTTGCATGTTTTCCTGCTACATTTGAAAACTAGAACACGTTCCAGATTCACCCCCGAGAGGATCCGCCGCGATGACCACCGTTGACATGCCGCACAGCTCCAGGTCGGTTGTCCTCACCGTCTCCGGGGTCGTCGAGGAGACCTCCGACGCCCGGTCGCTGGTCTTCACCGTCCCGGACGAGCATCGCGGCAAGTTCGACTACAAGCCCGGCCAGTTCCTCACCCTGCGCATTCCCAGCGATCAGACCGGTTCCGTGGCCCGCTGCTACTCCCTCGCCAGCTCGCCGTTCAGCGACTCCGAGCCGAAGGTCACCGTGAAGCGGACCATCGACGGATACGGCTCCAACTGGCTGTGCGACAACGTCAAGGCGGGCGACACCATCGAGGTGCTGCCCCCGTCCGGCGTGTTCACCCCCAAGTCGCTCGACCACGACTTCCTGCTCTGGGGCGCGGGCAGCGGGATCACCCCGGTGATCTCGATCCTCAAGTCCGCGCTCACCGAAGGCACCGGCAAGGTGGTGCTGGTCTACGCCAACCGCGACGAGAAGTCGGTCATCTTCGCCGACGAGCTGCGCGGCCTCGCGGCCCAGTACCCGACCCGCCTGACGGTCGTGCACTGGCTCGAGTCCCTGCAGGGCCTGCCGACGCCCGACCAGTTCGCGACCCTCGCCAAGCCGTTCGGCGGCTTCGAGTCCTTCATGTGTGGCCCCGGCCCCTTCATGGACACCGTGCACAAGGCGCTCGCCGAGGCAGGCGTCCCGCGCACCTCGGTGCACGCCGAGGTGTTCAACTCGCTCGCGGGTGATCCGTTCCAGGACGTCGCGCTCGAAGAGGTCACCGAGGAGGAGGCCGCCGACGCCGCCACCGTCGAGGTGCAGCTCGACGGCGAGACCCACACGATGAGCTGGCCGCGCAAGCAGACCCTCGTCGACATCATGCTGTCGAAGGGTCTCGACGTGCCGTACTCCTGCCAGGAGGGCGAGTGCGGCTCCTGCGCCTGCACCGTGCTCGAGGGCAAGGTCGAGATGGAGAACAGCGAGATCCTGGACCCCGAGGACATCGCCGCCGGCTACATCCTCGGCTGCCAGGCGCGCCCGGTCACCGACCACCTCAAGATCGAGTTCTAGGCGGCTCCGCCGCCCGTGCGCGGTTACGGAGTCCCCACACTCGTCGAGCGCTCACGGGCGGCGTAGCCGCCGGTACCGCGCGCGGGTGTCCGCGTCCAGGTGCTCGGTGGCGTAGCTGAGCGCGGTCGCGCCCATCGCGGCGGCGTGCTCGTCGAGGAACCCCGTGAGCAGCTGCCGGTCCACCCGTTTGCCGACCTCGCGCAGCATCCAGCCGAGCGCCTTCTGGGTGAGGTCGCGCCGGTCCCCGAGCAGCCGCGGCGCCAACTCCAGTGTGGTGGTCGCGTCGCCTCGGCGGATGAACCCGAACGTGGTCAGCAGTGCCACCCGGCGCCGCCACAGGTCGGTGTCGGCGCCGAGCTCGTTGACCAGGTCTCGCGGCCGGTCGAACAACCAACCGCCGAGCACTGTCACCGCCGAGGTGTCGACCAGGTCCCAGTTGTTCACCCGACCCCTGAGCACGGCGGCCAGATAGAAATCGGCGATCCGCTCGCGCTCGGCCTCATCGCGCGTCCGCACGCATGAGGCCCGCGTGAACCGGCCGTTCAGGATCACCAGTGCGGCCAGGCGGTGCTCGTGTACCTCGCTGTCGAGCAGCGCGTCGACCTCGGCCAACGGCAGGTCCGCGAACCGCTTCGCCACCGTTCGGGTGGCAGGAACCCGAACACCGATGAAGACATCGCCCTCGCCGTACTCGCCAGGGCCGGTCTTGAAGAACCGCTGCAGCTCGACGGCGTCGGCCGGGCTCGACACCTGCGCCAACGCCCTGGTCACTGCCTCCGCATCGTCCATGCCCCGACCTTGCCAGACCGCCGGGCAGAGCGAATCCGAACCGACGCCGAGCAGCTATTGATCGGCCGGTCAATCAGGGTTATACCTGAGGTAGCGGGGTTCCCTCGTCGAGGAGGCAGGAAATGAAGGCAGCAATGGCTCGGTGGCAGGATTGGGCCGCCGTGGTGATCGGCGTGGTCGTGGCGCTGTCCCCGCTGTGGATGGACACGAACGACGCCGCGATGTGGTCGATGATCGTGCTGGGTGCACTGGTGGCGGTCGCCGGGTTGGCGCACATGATGTCGGCAGAGATGCCGGCGCTCCCGTGGGCGATGGGCGTTCTCGGCGTGCTGATGTTCCTCTCTCCGTGGGTGATGGGCTTCGCCGACATGGCAGGCGCTGCCTGGACCTCATGGATCGGCGGAGTGCTGACGGTGCTCACGGCGATGGCCGCGATGCCGGAGGGCTCGAGGCTGCACATCGGACACGGCGGCGGATTGGCGACGCATCACTGACGGACCGATCCCTGACAGAATCAACAACAGTCCCGTGCTGGGGCGAAGGCAGACCGCCTCGCTCCAGCCGGTCGGACATCCAGGCTCGGTCGGACGATCGCGCCTGACGCAACACGTGTGGAGGCAACCGAATGCCAGGTCCGCGCCAACGCCGGACCGCCAGCGTGGACGGTGACGCGAGGGAGTTGATCCTCGACGCCGCCGAGGAGCTGATCGCCGAGTCGGGCTTCGACGCGACCTCGACCGCGGCCATCGCGAAGCAGGCGGGCGTGCCGAAGGGCCTGGTCTTCTACTACTTCCCGACCAAGTCGGCCATCCTCACCACGCTCATCGCCGAGCGACTGCCCGCGGAACCGCTGGCCGACGTCGCCGGGCTGGTGGTCACCGGCGAACCGGAGTCCACGCTGGTCAACCTCGAGGCCGCGCTCAACCTCAGGGACCACCACTCCTCGGTGATGCGGGTGATCATCTGGCGTGAGGCGGAGACCCACCCCGCGGTCCGCGCGCACCTGCGGCGATTCCGCACCTACCTGCACGATGCGACCGTCGAGGTCCTCCGCGCGAGCTCGCCGGTGGCGGTGTCCGCGCGCGTGCTCGATTCCTGCGCGACGACCTGGGTGGCCGCGATGTTCTCCGTCGCCAGCATCGACCGGCTCCGCGATCTCGACGGCACCCGCGAGCACCGCGAGGATCTGGGCGGCGTCGCTCGCGTTGTCGCCGCGGGCCTCGAACAGCTCGGCACCGCCGGGGCATGACGGGCGGCGGAGCCGCGAGCTAGCCGAGCAGGCGGCCGGCCTCGAACGCGGCGGCGCCTGCGGGCAACTCCCCCGGCCTGCCACTGAGCAGTACCTTCACCGAGCCGCTTCCGCTCGCGTCCCGGCCCAGCGCGTCGATACGACGGAGCGTCTGGGCGGCGACGGCCTCCGCGCTGTCGAAGAGGGTGACCCCGGTAGGCAACTGGTCCGCGATCTCCTCGGCCATCAGCGGATAGTGCGTGCAGCCGAGGACCACCCCGTCACAGTCGGCCGGGGTGCGCGCCACGGCGTCGGCGATCGCCCGCTTCGCCAGGTCGGTGTCGCCCAGGTCGATCGCCTCGGCCAGCCCGTGACACGCCACCCCGACCACGGAGGTGCCGTTGGCGAACCGCTCGATCAGGTCGGCCTGGTACCGGCTGGCGGTGGTGGCCGCGGTGGCCCAGATCGCGACCGAGCGACTGGCCGCGGCCGCCGGCTTGATCGCCGGAACGGTCCCGATCACAGGGATCGCGTCACCCAGCCGGTCCCGGACGTGATCGAGAGCGGTCACGCTGGCGGTGTTGCACGGCAGCACCACGACCTCGGCCCCCAGGGCAACGGCGTGCTCCGCCGCCCCGACCACGCGGTCGATCACCCACTGCTCGGGCTTGGGCCCCCAGTGCGCGCCGTCCGGGTCGAGTGAGAGCAGCAGGTCCAGTTCGGGGCGCAGACGCCGCAGCCAGGCCGACGTCGGCAGCAGCCCCAGGCCGGAGTCGATGAGCGCAACAATCACCCGACAAATCTATCCCGACGCCGCGACCGGGCCGTCCCCCGTCCCGCCGACCCGCGCTACCCGGTCCTCCCGCGCTCCTCACTCAGGCGCCGGAACATCGCGTTGACGCCGGCCTTCCCCGCGATCCGCTCCGCGAGACGGGGGGCAAGCGCGGCGAACGACAGCAGCGGGCGGATCGGGGCGCCACTCTCGATGACCTCGGGCAGGTCGCGCCGGATCGCCGTCACCACCTTGTCCGCCACCTTCGACGTGGTGGTCTCGCCGATCACCCGATTGGACCGGAAACCGCGCTCGACCATCCGCTGGTACATGCCGTCGCCGCTGATGAACCCGGGGCACACCACCGAGAAACCGACCGGCGACTGCCCGTACTCGGCGCGCAGCGACTGGGTGAGCCCGATCAGGGCCGCCTTGGTCGCCGCGTACGGCTCGCAGAACGCCGGCCCGAACTTGCCCGCCATCGAGCTGATGAACACGACGTGGCCGCGACCGCGCGCCAGCATGCCCGGCAACACGTGCCTGGTGAGCAACATCGGCGCCGAGAGGTTGACGTCGACCATCGCCGTCAGCTCTTCGGGGGTGAGCGCGGTGAACGCCGCGACATTCTCGACACCGGCGTTGTTGACGAGGACGTCGATCGGGCCGAAGGATCGCTCGGCGCGCTCGATCAGCGCCCCGGTCGCATCCAGATCCGCGAGGTCGGCCGGTACCGAGTCCGCCCGCGCCCCGGTCGCCCGCAGTGCCAGCACCGTGGCGTCGAGGGCCTCCACCCGCCTGCCGGTGACCACCAGATCCATGCCCTCGCCTGCGAGCGCGCGGGCGATGACGGGGCCGAGTCCACCGGTCGCCCCGGTCACCAGGGCGACGCGGCCGCGCAGCGGTTCCATGGAACCGAGCCTTCTCCGGCCACGGACCGGATGTCAACGATTCCCGTCGGCGCCGCCTGCCGCGGATCCGACCGCCTCGTTCATCGCCCCGAGAAATCGGGTCACCGCGGCCAGCTCGGCCCCGTCGAACTCCCCCATCGAGGCGATCATGCGCCCGATCAGCGGTCCGAAGAACGACCAGCCCAGGTACTTCGCCTGTTCCTGCACCCGCAGCAGCACCCGGCGGCGGTCGCCGGGGTCGGGGGTCCTGCCGATGTGGCCCGCCCGTTCCAACCGGTCGAGCAGGGCGGTGGTCGCCGCCGAGCCAAGGCCCAGCTGCCCGCCCAGCCAGCCCGGCGTCGCGGCGATCCCGGCCCGGTCGGCATCGAGCAGCGCGATGAGCGCGCGGAGGTCGGTCGCGTGCAGGCCGTTGCGGCTCGCGAACGCGGCACCGAACCGGTCCAGCTCGACGGTGAGCCTGCGCAGCTCGTGCACTAGCTGCAATGCCGCGCCTGGGTCGTCGGCGGCGCTCACGGCCCTGCTCCCACGATCACTCCTTGATTCACATCTCTCGATGAGCAATTATCTCTATCATCGAGATTATCTGATGCCGAGAGAACCGGGGGGCGGTCCATGGACGACGACACGCAGATTCGCACGAAAGGCCGGTTCGACGCCGCCTACGACGCGGTTCTCGCCCGCTGGGGCGAGGTGGAGGTCGTGGAGACCAGCTCCGAATTCGGCGTCACCCGGGTCCACGCCTGCGGGCCGACGGGGGCGCCGCCGGTACTCCTGCTCCACGGGGGTGGCGCCACCTCGACCGCCTGGTCCGCGGTCGCGACCGCGCTGGGCAGGACGCACCGGGTGTACGCCCCGGATCTGATCGGGGACGTCGGACGCAGCGTGCCCGGCGACCGGCGGCCCCGCACCCCCGCGGACCTGATGACGTGGCTCGATGCGGTGCGAGCCGAGCTCGGCCTGCCGCGGGCCACGCTGATCGGGCACTCCTACGGCGCGTGGATCGCGCTCGCCTACGCGCTGGGCCACCCGGACCGGGTGGACCGGCTCGCCCTGCTCGACCCGTCGAACTGTTTCTCCGGACTGCGGGCCGGCTACGTGCTGCGGGCGCTCCCGATGTTGCTGCGCCCCAACGAGAATCGGGCCCGGCGATTCATCGAGTGGGAGACCGGCGGTCGGTCGGTCGACCCGGACTGGCTGACCGTCTACGCGCTGGGAGCCGCGGGGTCCCCGCGGCCGCGGATCGTGCTACCCAAGAGGCCGTCGACGACCGTGCTCGGCGAGCTGCAGGTCCCGACCCTCGTTGCGCTCGCACAGGATTCGCGGGCGATCGATGTCGATCGGGTGGCCGCGGCAGCGCGCGGAACCCTCTCGGACATCCGGATCGAGGTCCTGCCGGACAGCAGTCACCACAGCCTGCCCGGCCACGTACCGGGTCGGCTGACCACGATCCTCACTGACTTCCTTTCCTAGCAGCGCGTCTCGCGTCAGCGCGCCAGCAGCATGCAGCCCGCGACGGTCGCGCCGCCGATACCGACGACGGCCACCTCTGGCGGGCCGTCGAGCTGGGCAGTCGACTCTCCACGCAGCTGGGACACCGCCTCCGCGACGAGCTCCAGTGCGGCCGATCGTCCCAGTCCCAGTTGGCCGCCGTGTGGGTTGAGCGGCAGCGCGCCCGCTCGCGAGATCCGCTGTCCCCCGGCGACGAACGTGCCAGCCGTCCCCGGCACACAGAACCCCAGCGCCTCCAGCCACATCAGCGCCAGAAAGCTGAACTCGTCCTCGAACAGCGCGACGCCCACATCCTCGGGTCCGAGTTCGGTACCTTCCCACAACCTTTCGCCTGCATCGTGGATCGCCATTCCCGTCAGGTCGGCACGCTGTTCCCACAGCGGGCTCACGTTCCGCGCCGCCGCGACCGCCTCGACCGTGACGGCGGGGCCGGGCAGATCCTCCGCCAGGTCGCCAGGACTGATCAGCACGGCCGTCGCCCCTCCCGCGGGGAGCGCGCGGTCGTACTCGCAGAGCGGGTCGGCCAGCATCGGGGCGTCCAGGTACTCCCGAAGCCCGAGGCCCCGCCCGCTGTTTCGGCCGGCGGTCAGCGCGATCTGGGCCAACTCGACCCGGGTGAGCCCGAACGCCTCGATGTAGCTGCGCGCCGCGAGGGCGGTCGTCACCAGCTCCGTTCCGGCCCCATACGGTGCGTGCCACTGTGCCCACCCGGACACCGGCGGTCGGACGGCGAAGCGGCGTGCGGCGACCCGTGCGGGCGACGGCGGGTCGCACGCCTCGATACACAGCACGTGGGTGGCCAGGCCGGAGATCACCGCCGCCACCGCGGCCGAGACCGCGGCGAGCACGCCGAACCGATCTGATTCCGCTGTGCGCCAGGCGAGTTCGAGACCGAGCGCGTCCGCGACGTCGACCACGTCCGGCAACCCGCAGGTGACGAGCCCGTCGACGGCGCCACCGGTCAGGCCCGCATCCGCCAGCGCGCCGCGGGCGGCCATGGCGGCGACCCGAACATCGGCGGACCCGGGCCCGCGCGGCACCCGGCCGATCCCGCTGACCACGGCCCCGCGGGTGATCACGACACGGCCTCCAGCCGGTCCTCCGGCAGCTCCAACTCCTCGATCTCGGCGAACGGGAGCCAGAAGTCGCCACCGAGATGCTCGAAGTACAACCGGATCGGCGTGTCCACGCGCAGGGCGCCCGGCTCGGTCCCGGTGAGGCCCAGCAACAGCCGGATCCCCTCCTCGAGCTCGACCACGGCGACGAGGTAGGGGCTCGGGTCGTGCACCTCGGTCCAGGTGAGCAGCACGCCCTTTCCCGTGACCGGCTCGACGGTGAAGTCGGCCGACCAGCAGTGCCTGCAGCACCGCGACGGCGGGAACGACCAACGCAGGCAGTGCACGCACCGCCGCACCGACAACCGCCCGGACGCGCCCGACGTCCAGTGCGCGGCGGTCAGATCCGTCAGCTCAGGCAGCGCCCGCTGGTCATGGACCATACATTCACGTTAGACGCCCGCAGCCTCGATCACCTCGGTGATCGGCACGCCACTCGCGATCTTCGCCCTGGTCTTCATCACCGCTCCCGCGAGGCCGCCGCCGACCACGGCGACGAGAACGCCGTCACGCTCGTAGTACGCGAGGAACTTGCGGCCGTCGTCGCGGACCAGGTGCACGGTGTCCGTGGCGGACGGCTCGCCGAGCGCCTGGATCTTGATGTCGTACTGGTCGCTCCAGAAGTACGGGACCTGCCCTGGCCCGGCGGGCGCGTCGGCGCCGACCAGCGCCAGGGCCAGTGCCTTTGCCTGGTCGCCCGCGCTGGTCCAGTGCTCGACCCGCCGATGACCCTCGGGATGGCGCCAGGCGGCGACGTCACCGACCGCCCACACGTTCGGGTCGCTGGTCCGGCCGCACTCGTCGGCGAGCACGCCACCGCCCGCGCGCGGATCGGCGACCTGCACGCCCGAGCCGTCCAGGAGATCCGTGACCGGGACGGAACCGATGCCGATGACCACGAGGTCGGCCGCGACCTCGGTGCCGTCGGAGAGCACGGCGCCGGTGACCCGGCCCTCGCCGAGCAGGGCGGTGAGGCCGACCCCGGTGCGCAGGTCGACGCCCTCCTCGCGGTGCAGTCGGGCCACGAGGCCGCCGATCCGCTCGCCGAGCACGGAGGCCAGCGGGGTGGGCTGCGGCTCGATCAGGATGACGTTCATGCCGCGTGCGCGCATGCTCGCGGCGAGTTCGCACCCGATGAACCCGGCCCCGACGATGAGTGCGGTCCGGTCGGGGGCGAGCTCGGAGCGCAGCGCCATCGCATCCTCGAACGAACGCAGCACGTGCACGCCATCCAGCTCGGCCAGCCCGGGGATCCGGCGGGGGACGAGCCCGGTGGCCACCACCAGGTGGTCGTAGTCGACGGTCGATCCGTCGGCGAGGGTCACCGTGCGGGCGCCTGCGTCGACGCCGGTCGCCGCCGCGCCGAGCCGCAGGTCGATGCGCTGCTCCTCGAAGAACTCGGCCGGCTTCAGGGTGACGTCGTCGCGCTCGCCGCGGACGACCTCCTTGGACAGCGGGGGCCGGTCGTAGGGCAGGTGCGGCTCCGCGCCGATCAGCGTCAATTCGCCGTCGAAGCCCGCCCGCCGCAGTTCCTCAGCGGTCCGCAGACCGGCCAGCCCGGCCCCGACCACGACGACCCGTCCAACGCTCATCCCGCTCAACCTCTCACCCGATGGATCGTTGTGCGCCCACGTGGGCCACGCACACTTCATACCAAACTGACACGTGTTCTAGATAGCGTGCCCTAAGGAGCCGAGGAATGCCACACCCCGAGATCGCGCCGGGCGACAGCGAGACGCGAGAACGCTCAGCCGACCCCGGGAACCGGGACCTGGGCGCCGGTCATCGCGGCCGAGGAGTCGCCGATCAGGAACGCGATCACCTCGGCGATCGCCTCGGGTGCGACCCAGCCCTTGCGGCTCGACCCGGGCTGGCTCGCCCGGTTTCCCGGGGTGTCGATCACCGAGGGCAGCACCGCGTTCGCCCGGATGCCCTCGTCGCGGTACTCCACGGCCAGGGCGCTGATGAACGCCCAGACCGCGGCCTTCGACGTGACGTAGCCCGACGCACCCGAGAAGGGCGCGAAGGCCGCCTTGGTGGACATCGCGACCACCGACCCGCCCCCCGCGTCGATCATGAACGGCAGCGCCGCCTGGGTGCACAGGTACAGCGGGCGCAGGTTCAGCCGCAGCATCGCCTCGAAGTCCTCGATCGGGCTCTCGTGGACCCGCGCGCCACTGGCGAAGCCGCCGACCAGGTTCACCACCGCACGCAGCGGCGCCTGTTCGTCGCCTCCCGCCAGTGCCGCGACGTCGGCGACACCCGCAGGGTCGAACAGGTCGGCGCGGGCGAGGACGAGCCTCGGGTGTGGGTCCAGACGCTCGAGTTCCCTCTCCGCGATCCACGGAACCACCACCCGCCACCCGTCCGCGAGCAGCCGCCGGGTGACCGCGACCCCGAGCCCGCCGGTGCCACCGGTCAGGAGCACGCTCCGTCCTGATTCGGTCATGATCCGCATCCTTTCCAGAGTTGTTGTCGGGGCATGACTCTCGCGCGCGGGCCCGATCACCTCGCGTCGAACTCGGAGATCAGCCAGCGACCGTCCACCTTCCGCAGCGTCACCTCGGCACCAACGGTCGTGTCGACCGGAGCCTGCTCCGCCGCGGACGTCGTCGACTGCTCGAGGAACACCAGTACCTCGGCGCTGTCGTCGGTCAGGGAGGTCAGTCCGGTCCCCGTGACCGTGGCGGTCGAGGTGATCTTCTTGTCCGTCGCCGCGGGCACGATCACCCCCTGCGCGAGCCGGTCGTGGTAGTCCTTGAACTCCCCCGTCAGCAGCTCGCGCGCGGCGACCATGTCCGCGAAGACGGTCTCCGGCGTGTAGGTCAGGAGCGCCTTCGCGCCGTCCGCCGCAGCCTGCTTGACCTCGGCCCTGGCCCGATCGTCGACTTGCTGGTCCGGCCGGTACTGGGCGAAGTACAGGAACCCGGCCAGCGCCGCCAACACCAGGGCCGCGGCGGTCAGCCCGACCATCAACCGTCGCTGTGCGGTCACGACAGGTACTCCACCCTCGAGATCTTCGACTGTTCCCCGTCGACGGTCACCCGGAGCCGCTGGACCCGCTGCTGGTCCTGCGCCCCCGTTCCGTTGCTGACCCGCGAGGCGACCTGGACCAGAACCGTGGCGGAATCCGCCGCCTCCGTTTCGATCCCTGCGACGGCGGACTCACCGACGGTGATCACCTTGGCGTCCCGCACCACCGCGATGAAACCCTGCGATCGCCGATCGAAATCGTCGTAGAACTCGCCGGTCGCGCCGTCGAGCACCCGTTGCACGTCGGCCTCGGCATTGTTGTGGTCGATGGTGGTCAGGTTCAGCGCGCCCTCCCGGGCGACCCGCAGATAGGTTTCCCGTTCGGACTGCAGCTCCGATGCCGAACTGTGTTGCCAGAGCATGACTCCGCACGCGGTCGCCAGCAGCACGACGACCACGGCGAGCACCGCCGTTCCCGCCGCGAGCGCCCCCCGTGGGCCGGATCCGGCCGCGACGGCGGGCGACGCGACCCCCGCGGGATCCGCATCTTGAACTCCTGCCATCGGGTCAATTCCTTCGTCGACGGTGCGGTGGACTGCTCCACGTTAGGTGAATCGGCGCACGGGCGTCGCGGCGCGCCAACACTCACTAGAGTTGAGTGCGTGACCACCGATCCGAACAGGGGCATCGCCCCAGTGCAATACGGCACCTCCACCACCGAGCTGGTGAGCTCGCAGGGGCGCACGATCATCGCCGACGCGGTCGTGGCGAAGATCGCCGGTATCGCCACCCGGGAGATCAGCGGCGTGTTCGACGTCGGCGGCGGCACCGCTCGCGTTGTCGGCGCGCTGCGCGACCGGATCCCGGGCGCCCGCGTCAACCACGGTCAGGGCGTCGCCGTCGAGGTGGGCGAGAAGCAGGCCGCCATCGACATCGGCATCGTCGCCGAGTACGGCGTCGCGCTGCACGAGCTGGCGGCGGGCATCCGTCGCAACGTGATCGCGGCCGTGGAGCGGATGACCGGGCTCGAGGTCACCGAGGTCAACATCACCGTCTACGACGTCGTCCTGTTCGACGAGAACGAACAGCCGGGCGAGACCGACGGCAGACCGAGAGTCCAGTGATGCCGGAGCGGAGCCTGCGCAGCGACCAGGAAGCACAGCAGCGGAGCCCGCACGGCGACCAGGAGGTGGAGCCCGCCGAGCTGATCGCGGGCGCGGTGCTCGCGGTACCAGGAGTGGCCGGCCTGCACGGCGGCATGTTCGGCGAGGTCGCGACGTACCTGCCGGGCCGGCGGGTGCTCGGTGTCGCGCTCGGCGACGACTCCTGCGCCATCCACATCAGCGTGCGCTATCCGGCGCACGTCATCGAGACGGCGGAGCGGGTCCGCGCGGCACTCGCCCCGATGCTCGACGTCCCGGTCGATGTCACGGTCGAAGACGTACTCACGGAGAGGACAGCGCCATGAACAGCACAGTCGTCGGCCTGATCGCCGGTCTGCTGCTGGCGATCGCCGTAATCCTCGGTGGTTTCAGCGGTTTCGTGTTCGCCGTGCTGTTGGGCGGTTTCGGCATGGCCATCGGGGCCCACCGCGACGGGCACGTCGATCTGGGCGCGCTGTTGCGGAGCCGGGGCCGTGGCTGACAGCACGGGCGAGGCAGGCGGAGCGACCCGGCAACTCACCGCGGACGCGGACCTGGACGAGGAGCGCAGCACCAGGGGCCAGCTGATCATCAAGGACCGCGCGGTTTCACGGATCGCGGTGGCGGCCGCCCTCCAGGTACCGGGCGTGGTCCGCCAGCGCGGCGGCCTGTCCCGGCTCACCGGCCGCGACCTGCCGCGAGCAGAGGTGTCGATGGGCACAGAGTCGGTGGCCGTCACGCTGTACATCGCGGTCGCATGGCCGTGCCCGATCGCGCTGCTCTCCCGCGAGGTACACCGCGAGGTGGGCGATCGGATCGCCGCCCTCAGCGGCCTGCCCATGGACCAGCTACACGTCGTCGTCGCCGCGGCGGTGCCCACCGCGGCACCGGAGGGGGCCGAAGTCGACAGCCAGCAGTTCGCGGTGCCCGGCGCCGCCCTGGCACCCCTTGTCCCGTCGCGGGCACCGATCACCCGGCCCGCGGCAGCCCCGGTCGCGCTGCTCTTCGCCTGCGCCCTGCTGGTGCTCGCGGTACTGACCGGACGCGAGTTCCTGATCGCGCACGAGGTCATCGCTCCCGCCGCGTGGCTGCGCAACTCGATCGAGTGGTCCGCACGCCAGCACTGGCAGCCCTGGATGGCGCCCGCGGCCGTTGCGGCCGTGTTCGTGGGCCTGACGTTGATCTTCGTGGCGGTCAAACCGCGGATCCGCACCCATCTGCCGCTCGGCGACGCGGGATCTGCGGTGGTGTGGGTGCGTCCCACCGATGTGGCGAGGATGTGCAGCGCGCAGGCACGCACGGTGGCAGGCGTCCGGTCGGTCCAGACCATCGTCGACGGCAGGCGGACCACCGTCCGGATCTCCCCGGACGGTGAGGTCGCGGCCCCCGCGCTCGAATCGGCCGTACGCGACGCGGTGGAACCGGGCCTGGCCACGCTCGCCACGCCTCGGCCGCTGCGCGTCCGGATCGGCAAGGTGCGCGGGTGAGGCGCCGCACATCGGTCATCGACCGGTCGATAGCTCTCGGCGCCGGCCTCGCCCTGGTGGCGGCGGGCGCACTGGCGCTGACCTGGCACATGGACCTCGACGTGTCCCAGCAGTTCTGGCGAAGGTTCGATCGAGCCGAGTACGCAGCGATCCCGACCAGGGACTGGTGGCCCACGCTGCTCGGCGTCGCCTGCGTCGCCTGCCTGGTGGCCGGGGTGACCCTGCTGGTGATCAACCTCCGGCGCGGCCGGACCGCGACGGTGCAGATCGGGGACGTCCTCGGCGAATCCGACCTGTCGGTCGACCTCGGGCCGATGGCGGTCGGGCTGGCCTCGGAGCTGTCCACCTTGGATGGGGTCCGCTCCGTGCGGGCCGCCGCCGTGGACGATCGCGGTCTGCTGACCCTGCGGGTGACCGTGATCGCCGACCCTACGGTCGACATCGCCGAGTTCACCCGCGACGCCGAGTCCCTGGCCAGGTCCATGGCCGCGGCCTTGCCCGACGCCCCGGTCGCCACACAGGTGCTGCTGCACCTCGACCGCGCCGATCTACCCGGCTGACTTTCTACTCGATGGCAAGCGGCGCCGCTGATCAGTGCGATCTTGCGTTCTGACACACGCCGGTGCTGGATCCTCGTTGCTTCCAGAATGGGCCGCGAGGCCGGGTGAAGGAAGGCCCGCCCTCGGCCCATCTCCCCGAAACGCCGAATGGCGCCCACTCCCGAGGGAGTGAACGCCATTCGGCTTTGGTATTGCTAGATCAACCGGTGAAACTAAATCACTTGTTGATCTTGGTGACGCGACCGGCGCCGACGGTACGTCCACCCTCACGGATGGCGAACCGCAGGCCCTCGTCCATGGCGACCGGCTGGATCAGCTTGACGGACATCTCGGTGTTGTCACCGGGCATGACCATCTCGGTGCCCTCGGGCAGGGTCACGACGCCCGTAACGTCCGTGGTACGGAAGTAGAACTGCGGGCGGTAGTTGTTGAAGAACGGCGTGTGGCGGCCGCCCTCGTCCTTGGACAGGATGTAGGCGTTGCCCTCGAACTCGGTGTGCGGGGTGGTGGTGCCCGGCTTCACGACGACCTGGCCACGCTCGACATCTTCGCGCTTGATGCCACGAACCAGCAGACCGACGTTGTCGCCCGCCTGGCCGGAGTCGAGCAGCTTGCGGAACATCTCGATGCCGGTGACGGTGGTCTTGGTGACCGTCTCCTTGATGCCGACGATCTCGACCTCTTCGTTGACGTTGACCACGCCACGCTCGATACGACCGGTGACGACGGTGCCACGACCGGTGATCGTGAAGACGTCCTCGACGGGCATGAGGAACGGCTTGTCGGTCTCACGGACGGGGTCCGGGATCGAGTCGTCGACGGCCTGCATGAGCTCGAGAACGCTCTCGCCCCACTTGGCGTCGCCCTCGAGCGCCTTGAGCGCCGAGACCTTCACGACGGGCGCGTTGTCGCCGTCGAACTCCTGCGACGACAGCAGCTCGCGGACCTCCATCTCGACGAGCTCGAGGATTTCCTCGTCGTCGACCATGTCGGACTTGTTGAGCGCGACCAGGATGTAGGGAACACCAACCTGGCGGGCGAGCAGCACGTGCTCGCGGGTCTGCGGCATCGGGCCATCGGTGGCCGCAACCACGAGGATGGCGCCGTCCATCTGCGCCGCACCCGTGATCATGTTCTTGATGTAGTCCGCGTGGCCCGGGGCGTCGACGTGCGCGTAGTGGCGCTTCTCCGTCTGGTACTCGACGTGGGAGATGTTGATCGTGATACCACGAGCCTTCTCCTCCGGCGCCTTGTCGATCTGATCGAAGGCCGAGGCCTCGTTCAGGTCCGGGAACTTGTCGTGCAGGACCTTGGTGATCGCCGCCGTCAGCGTGGTCTTGCCGTGGTCAACGTGACCGATGGTCCCGATGTTGACGTGCGGCTTCGTCCGCTCGAACTTCGCCTTCGCCACTTGATGGCCTCCTGTATTCGTGCTTGCGCTATGCAGCAGTGCGGTTGGTTATTACTTGGTCGTGCTCAGCTGGTGAAACTCGCCAGCGGTCGTGCTCCCAGCTGGTGTTACTCGCCGGTCGCCTTGGCGATGATTTCCTTCGAGACGTTCGCGGGAACCTCTGCGTAGGAATCAAACACCATGGAGAAGTTCGCCCGACCCTGGGTCTTCGACCGAAGGTCTCCGATGTAGCCGAACATCTCCGAGAGCGGAACCAGCGCCTTCACGACACGGGCACCACTGCGTTCCTCCATGGCCTGGATCTGGCCACGGCGGGAGTTGAGGTCGCCGATCACATCGCCCATGTACTCCTCGGGCGTGGTCACCTCGACCGCCATGAGCGGCTCGAGGATGACCGGACCGGCCTTGCGGGCGGCTTCCTTCAGTGCCTGCGAACCGGCAACCTTGAAGGCCATTTCGGACGAGTCGACGTCGTGGTACGCGCCGTCGAGCAGCGTCAGCTTGAGGTTCACCAGCGGGTAGCCGGCGAGCACGCCGTACTGCATGGCGTCGCGTGCACCGTGGTCGACGGACGGGATGTACTCACGCGGAACGCGGCCACCGGAGACCTTGTTCTCGAAGGTGTACGGCTCGCCTTCCTCGCCGATGAACGGCTCGAGCGCGATGATCACCTTTGCGAACTGACCCGAACCACCGGTCTGCTTCTTGTGGGTGAACTCGTGCTTGTCGACCGTCTTGGTGATGGTCTCGCGGTACGCGACCTGCGGCTTGCCGACGTTGGCCTCGACCTTGAACTCGCGACGCATGCGGTCGACGAGGATGTCGAGGTGGAGCTCGCCCATGCCGCCGATGACGGTCTGGCCGGTCTCCTCGTCGAGCTCGACGGAGAAGGTCGGGTCCTCTTCGGCCAGCTTCTGGATCGCGGTGCCCAGCTTCTCCTGGTCGGACTTGGTCTTGGGCTCGATCGAGACCTGGATGACCGGGTCCGGGAAGCTCATGGACTCGAGCACGATCGGGTCGGCCTGATCGCAGAGGGTGTCACCGGTGGTGGTGTCCTTCAGACCGATCATCGCGTAGATGTGGCCGGCCACGGCCTCGTCGACCGGGTTCTCCTTGTTGGCGTGCATCTGGAAGAGCTTTCCGATGCGCTCCTTCTTGCCCTTGGTCGCGTTGAGCACCTGCTGACCGGGATCGAGACGGCCGGAGTACACGCGCACGAAGGTGAGCTTGCCGAAGAACGGGTGCGACGCGATCTTGAAGGCCAGCGCCGAGAACGGCTCGTCCTTGCTCGGCTTACGCGTGATGATCTCGTCCTCTTTGTTGAGGACGTGACCCTCGACCTCGCCGATGTCCAGCGGGGTCGGCAGGTAATCGATGACCGCGTCGAGCATGGGCTGAACGCCCTTGTTCTTGAACGCGGAGCCACAGAGGACCGGGTAGATCTCGGAGTTGACCGTCAGCTTGCGGATGGCGCCCTTGATCTCCTCGACCGTGAGCTCCTCGCCGCCGAAGTACTTCTCCATGAGCGCGTCGTCGGTCTCGGCGACCGTCTCGAGCAGCTTGGTGCGGTACTCGTTGGCCTTCTCGACGAGATCCGCGGGGATCTCCTCGACGGTCACAGGGGCACCGGTCGGCACCACGCCGCGCCAGGTGAGGGCCCGCATCTCGACCAGGTCGACGACGCCGTCGAAGTCGTCCTCGGCGCCGATCGGCAGCTGGATGACGAGCGGCTTCGCGCCGAGACGGTCGATGATGGTCTGGACCGTGAAGTAGAAGTCCGCGCCCATCTTGTCCATCTTGTTGACGAAACAGATGCGCGGAACGTCGTACTTGGCGGCCTGACGCCAGACCTGCTCGGACTGGGGCTCGACGCCCTCCTTGCCGTCGAAGACGGCGACGGCGCCATCGAGCACGCGCAGCGAGCGCTCGACCTCGACCGTGAAGTCGACGTGGCCCGGGGTGTCGATGATGTTGATCTGGTTGTTGTTCCAGAAGCAGGTCACGGCGGCAGACGTGATCGTGATGCCGCGTTCCTTCTCCTGCTCCATCCAGTCCGTCGTCGACGCACCGTCGTGCGTCTCACCGATCTTGTAGTTGACACCGGTGTAGAACAGGATGCGCTCGGTGGTGGTGGTCTTGCCGGCATCGATGTGCGCCATGATGCCGATGTTGCGGACCTTGTTCAGGTCGGTCAGCACTTCCTGTGCCACAGGATTCTTCCCCGCTCGTAGCTCGTGTCGGTCCTTCGCGGACCACGTCTTTTTGTGTTGTCAGCCGGCCCGTGAGGAACCGACACATAGTGGTAACGCCGGAGCGGCACGTGAAGTGC
>NZ_JBSGTR010000048.1:0-44043 GCF_053607505.1 Rhodococcus sp. NPDC055112 | reverse complement strand
GCTCCACTTCACGACAGGAGACCTTCGCTGTTCAACGACCAGTCACAGCGTGTCGTCGCAATCCCTCAACCAACCTGCCTGGGCAGTACAGCTAGCCCCGCACCCAGGTCGCGAGGAGCGCGCGTTCGTCCGCGGTCAGGCGGCGCAGCCGCTGGGTGTGCGGATCGCCGAGGGCCAGCTGGGTGACGGCCTCGACGGCGGGCCGGGAATCCGCGGGCGCCGTGGCAGCGCGTACCTCGTAGCGCACGGTCACATCGACGGTGCGCAGTCGCTCGATCCACATCGTGACCGACAGCGGGCTGTCCGCATGGGTGAGCGGGGACCGATACCGCACATCGATGTGCGCCACCACCGAGGTCCCGAGCAGCTCGGACGCCTCAGGCCCGACGCTGCGCAGCCAGTCGATCCGGGCCTCCTCGAGCAGGGTCACCATCCTGGCGTGGTTGACGTGCTGGAAGACGTCCATGTCCGACCACCGGACCGGCACCTCGGCACGGTAGGAGACCGGATCGGGGGTCGGGGTCGGGGCGGTGCTCATCGGGACTCCTCGCGAACGTCGTGCGTACCAGGGCGACCGACCGTATCCGACCGGGGGAAGAATGGACTCGTGCGGAGCGTTGTAGCTGCGTGAGCGCGTAGACCGTAGGAGCCGTCGTGTCTGATCTGAAGTCCAAGAACTCATTGCCGCCGCTGGTCGAGCCCGCGGCCGAGCTGAGTCGCGCCGAGGTGGCGCGCTACAGCAGGCACCTGATCATCCCCGACGTCGGCATGGTGGGGCAGAAGCGGATCAAGAACGCCCGGGTACTGGTGATCGGTGCGGGCGGGCTCGGGTCGCCTGCGCTGCTCTACCTGGCCGCCGCGGGCGTCGGGACCATCGGCATCGTCGAGTTCGACGAGGTCGACGAGTCCAACCTGCAGCGCCAGGTCATCCACGGGCAGGCCGACGTCGGCAGGCCAAAGGCCGAGAGCGCTCGTGACTCCATCCACGAGATCAACTCCAACGTGGCGGTCCGGCTGCACCAGTTCCGGCTCGAGCCCGACAACGCGGTGGAGCTGTTCGCGCAGTACGACCTGATCCTCGACGGCACCGACAATTTCGCCACCCGCTACCTGGTCAACGATGCCGCGGTGCTCGCGGGCAAGCCGTATGTCTGGGGCTCGATCTATCGGTTCGAGGGGCAGGCGTCGGTGTTCTGGGAGGACGCCCCGGACGGACGCGGGCTGAACTATCGGGATCTGTACCCGGAGGCGCCGCCGCCGGGGATGGTGCCGTCGTGCGCCGAGGGCGGCGTGCTCGGCGTGCTCTGCGCCTCGATCGGGTCGATCATGGCCACCGAGGCGATCAAGCTCATCACCGGAATCGGGGAGTCGCTGCTCGGCAGGCTGATGGTGTACGACGCCCTCGAGATGAGCTACCGCACCATCAAGCTGCGCCGTGACCCGGCCAGAGAGCCGATCACCGAACTCATCGACTACGACGCGTTCTGCGGCGTGGTGTCCGACGAGGGTGTGGCGGCGGCCGCGGACTCGACGATCACGGCGCCCGAGCTGGCCGCGATGCTGGCCGCTGGAAAGGAGATCGAGATCGTCGACGTCCGCGAGCCCGTGGAGTGGGACATCGTCCACCTGCCGGGAGCGACGCTGATCCCGAAGGACCGCATCCTGTCCGGCGAGGCGCTCGCGGAGCTGCCCCAGGACCGGCCGATCGTGTTGCACTGCAAGACAGGTATCCGGTCTGCCGAGGCGCTGGTCGCACTGAAGAAGGCGGGCTTCGCCGACGCGACCCATCTGCAGGGCGGCGTGATCGCATGGGCCAACCAGGTGGACAAGTCGCTGCCGGTGTACTGAGGCGGACCCGGCGCGTCAGGGGACGGCGACGGGCCCGACGGCGGTAGCGTTGGTGGCGTGAGCTCTGTCGAACCTCCCGAGCACGTGCGCTCCACCTTCGGTCTGCGCGAGACGGTTCCGATTCCGCTCGGAGCCGACTGGGACGGCGGTTGGCGTTGCGGTGATGTCGTTCTCTCACCGGTGGCCGACCACGCCCGCGCCGCATGGTCGGCGAAGGTGCGCGAGACGCTGACCGCGGACGGGGTGCGGATCGCGAGGCCCGTCCGGGCAACCGACGGACGCTATGTCGTATCGGGATGGCGGGCAGACACATTCATCGGCGGTTCGCCTGAGTCGCGGCACGACGAGGTGGTCTCGCTGTCGATGCGGCTGCACGCGGCGACCGC
Source organism: Rhodococcus sp. NPDC055112 (assembly GCF_053607505.1). Lineage (NCBI taxonomy): Bacteria > Bacillati > Actinomycetota > Actinomycetes > Mycobacteriales > Nocardiaceae > Rhodococcus > Rhodococcus sp. NPDC055112. The sequence goes on along the minus strand of NZ_JBSGTR010000048.1, from coordinate 41,809 downwards.
GACCCTCGAGCGGCCGCGGTTCCTGGTACAGCCTCCGGTGGCGCCATGGGCGGACGTCGACGTGTTCGTCGCGGCCGATCGGGCCGCGTGGGAGCAGGTTCCGCTCCGGGCGGTCAAGGGCCAGTTTGAGGCGGTCACCGACGACGGCCGGACCAGCGTCGAGCTGATCGGGCAACTCGCGACGCTGCGCAAACCGGTGCGCAGCCCCGACCAGCTGGTGCACGGCGACCTCTTCGGCACCGTCCTGTTCTCCGGCTCGGAGGCGCCGGGCATCACCGACATCACCCCGTACTGGCGGCCCGTGGCCTGGGCGGCCGGGGTCGTCGTGGTGGATGCGCTGTCCTGGGGTGGAGCCGACACGGAGCTGATCGCCCGATGGGAGGATCTGCCGGAATGGCCGCAGATGCTGTTGCGCGCCCTGATGTTCCGTCTGGCCGTGCACGCGCTGCATCCGCGCTCGACGGCCGAGGCGCTGCCCGGCCTGGTCCGCACCGCGGACCTGATCCGGTTGATGCTTTAGCGGCTCAGGTTCGCTGGGCCAGTAGTTCGGTGAGGAACCGCCGTGCCGCGGTCGCGGCTCGCTCGCTGTCGCCGTCGATGACGGCCTGCACGAGCTCGTCGTGCTCGGGTTCGTAGGAGTTCTCGGCCGCGACGGGGTGGCGGAGGACGGTCTGCTCGATGGCGGGCAGTAGCGAGTCGTAGAACTCGAGGTACACCTCGTTGTGGCTGGCCGCGACGATCGCGCGATGCAGGGCCAGATCGGCGGCGACGGCCGCTGTCGTGTCGGCCGCACCCTCGACGGGCGACCAGAGCAGGTTCCTGCGCGCGAGCAGATCGCGCAGGGTGGCGATGTCGGTGTCGTCGCGGCGCCGCGCGGCGAGGGCGGCCGCGGTGACGTCGAGGGCCTGACGTAGCTCGAGGATGTCCCGCTCGTGCGCGGCCGCGAAGTACTTGCCGAGCGTCCCGCCCAGGTCGCTGGTGGTGATCACGTAGGTGCCCGAACCCTGACGTCGTTCGAGCATGCCCGCGTGCACGAGGGCCTGGACGGCCTCGCGGACCGTGTTGCGCCCGGTCCCTGTCAGCTCGGCGAGTTCCGGCTCGGTCGGAATCCGCGTGCCGGTCGGCCAACGGCCGGCCGCGATCTCGGCACGGAGCTGGTCGGTGACCTGCGCGATGAGGCTTGTCCGTCGTACGGGTTGCACGCGATCCCTCTCTAGTAGGACGTGTGCGCATCATACTCAGTTGCATCGGATCATCCATTCATCCTATGATTTTGCGATCATTCGCTGAGGGAACGAGGTGTGCGGTGTCCGTGCAAGCGACCGAACGGCATCGACACCCGATCGACCGGCGCGCACTCGTCACCGGCCGGCTGATGGTGCTCGTCGCGATCGTGCTCTCCGCCCTCACGCTCCGCACCGCCGTCACCTCCCTGACTCCGCTGCTCGACGAGATCAGCCGGGACGTCGGGTTCGGTTCCACCATCGTCGGTGTCTTCGGGATGCTGCCCACCGCGATGTTCGCCGTCTTCGGGCTGCTCACGCCGCGGCTGGCCCTGGCCTTCGGTCTCGAGCGGGTGGCGCTCGGGGCGATGCTGATGACGGGTATCGGCATCGCGACCCGCTCGATGGTGTCCGACACCGCGGCCCTTCTCGCCCTCTCCGCGTTGGCGCTCGGCGGCATGGGGATCGGCAACGTGGTGATTCCGCCGCTGGTCAAGCGCTATTTCTCGGACCGGGTCGCGATGATGAGCACGATCTACATCACCTGTGTGCAGGTCGGCACCTTCCTGCCTGCGCTCGTCGCGGTGCCGGTCGCGGACGCCTACGGATGGCGTGTCTCGCTCGGGCTGTGGTCCTTGCTGGCCTTCGCGGCGGCGCTGCCGTGGGTCGGCATCGTGATCAGCAGGCGCGGCCGAGACCGCGTCGACACCTCCGCGGAACCGCATGCGGAGCACGGCGAGCGCGGTCGGGCGTGGCGGTCGCCTGTTGCCTGGGGGATGGCCGGGATGTTCGGCATGACCTCGCTGATCACGTACTCGATGTTCACCTGGGTGCCGAAGATCCTGACCGAGGCGGGTGCGAGCGCGGCCTTCGGCGGCGCGATGGTCGCGCTGTTCTCCGCGGTCGGGTTCATCGCGGCCATCGGGGCGCCGACCCTGTGTGCACGGATCGCCAACCCATACCCCGTCGTGGTCGCCTGTGCGGTGTTCTACCTGGCCGGATTCGCCGGCCTGCTGTTCGCGCCCATGGCCGCGCCTGTGCTGTGGATCCTGCTGGTCGGCCTCGGCCCGAGCACCTTCCCCATGTCGCTGACGCTGATCAACCTGCGCACGAGGACCGCGGCAGGCTCGGCCGCGCTGTCCGGCTTCACCCAGGGTCTCGGGTACGCGGTGGCCTGCATCGGGCCCCTGCTGTTCGGCATCCTGCACGACCTGACCGGCGGCTGGACGTGGCCGTTCGCCCTGTTGCTCGGTGCGGTCGCGGTCATCCTGGTCGCGGGCTACGTGGCGTGCAAGCCGAGGTTCCTCGAGGACAGCTGGCTGTGACACCGGTCACGTCTTGACCCGACTGTGACCTGCCGTCACACGCCGTAACACCCCGTTTACCTGCGGAAACATCCTCACCGTCGGGTTAACGCGCCAGTGAGCGCAAGTTCATTCCCGAGTCATTACCGGCAGCACCTCGGCAACATCCGACTCGTACCTTTAGGTCTCCCACGCATAGAGGAGGCCCGGTGACCACACGTTCGGACGAAGCCACGGCAGCAGCCGGCGCGCTCGAGGACAAGTCCTCGAATCGCAAGCACTACATCGCGGAATGGGATGCCGAGGACGTCGACGCCTGGGAGGCCGGCGGCAAGGACATCGCCAAGCGCAACCTCGTCTGGTCGGTCATCGCGGAGCATGTCGGCTTCTCGGTGTGGTCCATCTGGTCGGTGATGATCCTGTTCATGCCGACCGATGTCTACGGCATCGACCCGGCGGGCAAGTTCTTCCTCGTGGCGGTCCCGACCCTGGTCGGCGCCGTCCTCCGCATCCCCTACACCGTCGCCACCGCGCGGTTCGGCGGGCGCAACTGGACCGTGTTCAGCGCACTGGTCCTGTTCATCCCGCTGGTGCTGACCCTGGTGCTGATGCTGAACCCCGGCGCGTCCTACACGACGTTCCTGCTGGTGGCTGCCCTCGCAGGTGTCGGTGGCGGCAACTTCGCCTCCTCGATGACGAACATCAACGCCTTCTACCCGCAGCGCCTGAAGGGCTGGGCCCTCGGCCTGAACGCAGGCGGCGGCAACATCGGCGTGCCGCTGATCCAGCTCATCGGCCTGCTCGTGATCGCGACCGTCGGTAACACCGAGCCCTGGATCGTCTGCTCGATCTACCTGGTCTTCGTCGGCATCGCCGCGATCGGCGCGGCCCTGTACATGGACAACCTCGGCAACCAGAAGGCCGACCTGCGGGCGATGGGCAAGGTGCTCAAGTTCCGTGACTCCTGGGTCATCAGCTTCCTGTACATCGGCACCTTCGGTTCCTTCATCGGTTACAGCTTCGCCTTCGGTCAGGTCATGCAGATCAACTTCCTGGCCGGCGGCGACACCCCCGCCCAGGCCGCGCTGCACGCCGCACAGATCGCCTTCATCGGCCCGCTGCTCGGCTCGATCGCCCGCCCGATCGGTGGCAAGCTCGCGGACCGCGTCGGCGGCGGCAAGATCACCCTGTACACCTTCTCGGCGATGGCGCTGGCCTCGGCGGTCGTGGTCGGCGCGAGCACCCTCGACGACCGGGCGGCGGGCCCGGCGACCACCGGCACGCTGACCGTGCTGGTCCTCGGCTTCATCGCGCTGTTCCTGCTGTCCGGCCTCGGCAACGGCTCGGTGTACAAGATCATCCCGTCGATCTTCGAAGCCAAGGCACAGGGCCTGGACGAGCTCAGCAAGGACGAGAAGGCCTCCTGGTCGCGCAGCATGTCCGGCGCCCTGATCGGCTTCGCAGGCGCGATCGGCGGGCTCGGCGGCGTCGGCATCAACCTGGTGCTCCGGGCTTCGTACCTGAGCCCGGCGAAGTCCGCGACCATGGCGTTCTGGGTCTTCTTCGGCTTCTACCTGGCCTGCATCGTCGTCACCTATGTGGTGTTCCTGCGCCGTCCGGCGGCCAGGGACGTCACCGAGACCGAGGAGTCGGTGCTGGTATGACCATCGCAGTTCCGTCCCTGGTCTCCACCCCAACCCACTGCCCGTACTGCGGTCTCCAGTGCGCGATGAACATCGCGCGGGACTCCTCGGCCGCGGATCAGGCCCTGACCGCGACGGTCACGGGCCGGAGCTTCCCCACCAACCGGGGCGGGCTGTGCCAGAAGGGCTGGACCAGTGCGGAACTGCTGCGGAACCCGAACCGGCTCACCGCGCCGCTGGTGCGCCGGGACGGGGAACTGCGCCCCGCGAGCTGGGACACCGCGCTCGACATCGTGGCCGACGGGTTCGCGGCGGCGCAGGCAAGGGGCGGGCGCGACGCCGTCGCCATCTTCGGCGGCGGCGGGCTCACCAACGAGAAGGCGTACCAGCTCGGCAAGTTCGCCCGGGTGGCGCTGCGCACCTCGAACATCGATTACAACGGACGGTTCTGCATGTCCTCGGCGGCGGCGGCGGGTGGCAAGGCCTTCGGGCTCGACCGCGGTCTGCCCTTCCCGGTGGCCGATCTCGGGGCTGCGCGGGCGATCCTGATCCTCGGCGGCAACGTGGCCGAGACCATGCCGCCGTTCGTCGGTCACCTCGCGACCGCGGCGGACGCGGGCGGGCTCATCGTCGCGGACCCCCGGCGCACGGCCACCGTGGAACGCGCGCTCGCCGGCGGCGGGGTGCACCTGCAGCTGAGCCCGGGCACCGACCTGCCGTTGGCCCTCGGCCTGCTGCACCTGGCCGTGCTCGACGGCCGGATCGACCACAACTTCGTCGGCGCCCGCACCGAGGGATTCGACGATGCCTGGCTGGCCGCCGCGCAGTGGTGGCCCGAGCGCACCGAGCGGGTCACCGGGGTGCCGGTGAGCGCGCTGCGCCGCACGGTGGAGATCCTGTGGCGCGCACAGCAGTCCGACGCGGGTGCCTACATCCTGACGGCCAGGGGGGCCGAGCAGCACGCGACCGGGACCGACACCGTCTCGGCCGTGATCAACCTGGCCCTTGCCCTCGGGCTGCCCGGCCGCCGGGGTAGCGGTTACGGCGCCATCACGGGGCAGGGCAACGGGCAGGGCGGTCGCGAGCACGGGCAGAAGGCGGATCAGCTGCCCGGCTACCGCAAGATCACCGATCCCGCCGCGCGGGTGCACGTCGCGCAGGTGTGGGGCATCGACCCCGCCGAGCTGCCCGGCCCGGGGAAGAGCGCGTACGAGCTGCTCGAGTCGATCGGCACGCCCGGCGGGCCGACCGCGCTGATGGTGCACGGGGCGAACCTCGCGGTGTCCGCGCCCCGCGCGGGCCATGTGGTGGACCGGCTGTCCGCGCTGGACCTGTTGGTCGTCAACGACTTCCTGCTCTCGGAGACCGCCGCCATGGCGGACGTCGTGCTACCGGTCCTGCAGTGGGCCGAGGAGGAGGGCACGATGACCAGCCTGGAGGGCAGGGTGCTGCGCCGCAAGGCGGCCGTGCCCGCCCCCGAGGGACCGCGTTCCGAGCTCGAGGTGCTCGCCGGCCTCGCGCGCCGACTCGGCCAGCCCGCGGGTCGGTTCGGAACCGATCCCGAGGCAGTCTTCGAGGAGCTCCGGTTGGCCTCTGCGGGTGGGGTCGCGGACTACTCGGGGATCAGCTACGCCCGGCTGGACGAGGGCGCCGCGCTGCACTGGCCGTGCCCGGCCACCCCCGCGGGCGAGCCCGAGCACCCAGGGACCCCGCGGTTGTTTCTTGATCGATTCGAGACCCCGAGCGGCCGGGCGCGTTTCGTCGCGGTCGAGCACCGTGGGCCGAGCGAGGGGACGGACGCCGAGTTCCCGCTGGTGGCCACGACGGGACGGGTCCTCGCGCACTACCAGTCCGGGTCGCAGACCCGTCGGATCGACGAACTGGTCCGCGCCGCGGGCGGGATGTTCGTGCAGGTGCACCCCGACACCGCCCGCCGGATGGGACTCGTCGAGGGCGCGCAGGCCGCCGTGGTGAGCAGGCGGGGCCGGACCGAGGCGACCGTGCGCTGCGACGACAGCATGCGGCTCGACACCGTGTTCCTGCCGTTCCACTTCGCCGGTTCCGGCAGGGCGAACCTGTTGACCAACCCGGCTCTCGACCCGACGAGCCGGATGCCGGAGTTCAAGGTGTGTGCGGTGAAGTTGGAGGTGGCATGAACAGGACCCGAATCGTGGTGGTGGGCAACGGCATGGCCGGCTCGCGACTGGCAGAGGAATTGCGGCGACGCGACCCGGACGGAGCGCGGCTCGACATCGTGGTGATCGGTGCCGAGGAGCATCCCGCGTACAACCGCATCCTGCTCTCGAACGTGTTGGCGGGCAGCATCACCGGCCGCGACACCCGGCTCAAGCCGGACGGCTGGTGGGAGCGCCAGGGCATCGACGTCCGGTCCGGGGTCCGGGTGACCGCCATCGACACGGCCGCACGGACCGTGCGCTGCGAAGACGGCACCGGGGCGGGTCACGACGAGATCGGCTACGACGAGCTGGTGCTGGCGACCGGTAGCCGTTCGTTCATCCCGCCGATCGCGGGCGCGGTGGACGAGTCGGGCACGCTGGTCGACGGCGTTGCCGCGTTCCGCACGATCGGCGACTGCGACCAGATCATCGCCGCGGCCACCGGCGGTTCCAGTGCCGTCGTGCTCGGCGGCGGCCTGCTCGGACTGGAGGCGGCCCGCGGACTGCTGATGCGCGGCATGGACGTCACGGTGGTGCACCCCAAGGACTTTCCGATGGAGCGCCAGCTCGATCCGGCGGGCGGCGCGGTGCTGACCCGGGTGCTCACCGAGCTCGGCATGCGGATGGTGCTCGGTCGCAGGGCGGTCGCCCGCGACGCCGAGAACCGGACCGTGGTGCTCGACGACGGGACCGAGTTGCCCGCCGATCTGCTGGTGCTGTCCGCGGGGATCCGGCCGGAGGTGTCGCTGGCCGAGTCCGCGGGCATCGCGATCGATCAGGCCATCGTGGTCGACGACCTGCTGCGCACCAGCGCCCCGCGCGTCTCGGCCATCGGGGAGTGCGCCCAGCACCGCGGCGAGGTCTACGGACTGGTGCAGCCGGGGTGGGAGCAGGCCGCGGTGGTGGCCGAGCGGCTCGCGGGCGAGAACCGATTCGCCACCTACCACGGGACCGCGAACGTGACCCGCCTCAAGGCCCACGACATCGACCTCGCCTCGATGGGCGACATCAGCGCCGAGATGCACTGCAGCCACAGCGAGGTGCTGACCCTGGCCGACCCGACCCGGGGGCGCTACGCAAAGGTCGTGGTGCGCGAGGACAGGGTGGTCGGCGCGGTCCTGCTGGGAAACCCCGACGTGGTCGGCACCCTGACCCAGCTCTTCGACGCGCAGCTGCCGGTCCCGGTGGATCGGATGTCGCTGCTCATCGGCCGCGGATCGGGCGCGGGCGTCGAGGTGGCGAGCCCGGCGACCATGCCGGGGTCGGCGGTGGTCTGCCGCTGCAACTCGGTGACCAAGTCGCAGCTGACCACGGCGTGGAAGGCGGGCTCGCGCAGCGTGGCTGCCATGGCCACCGAGACAAGGGCGACCACCGGCTGCGGCGGCTGCAGCTCCGTCGTACAGGGCATCTGCGAATGGCTACGTAACTCGGATCCGGAACCAAGAGACCAACCAGCACACGAAACACCATCGATCGAAGAAGAGGGCGCAGCATGAACAACAAGTCGGTAGTGGTGATCGGGCACGGAATGGTCGGCCATCGATTCGTCGAGGCGCTGCGCGCGCGGGACGAGGACGCCCAGTGGCGAGTGACCGTCCTGTGTGAGGAGACGCTGCCCGCCTACGACCGGGTCGGCCTGTCCTCATACGTCGGGTCCTGGGACGCAAAGGAACTGGCGCTCGCGGGCAACGACTACGCCGGCGACGCGCTGGTCGACCTGCGGACCGGGGAGCGGGCTGTCGCGATCGACCGCGCCGCGCGCACCGTCACCACCGGTGCAGGCGAGACCCTCGGCTACGACGCCCTCGTCATGGCCACCGGCTCCTACCCGTTCGTGCCGCCGATCCCGGGACACGACCGCCCCGAGTGCTTCGTGTACCGCACCATCGACGACCTCGACGGGATCCGCGCGACCGCGGACAAGGCGGGCAAGGGAGCGGTCGGCGTGGTCGTCGGTGGCGGCCTGCTGGGCCTGGAGGCGGCCAACGCGCTCCGCCTGATGGGCATGACCCCGCACGTGGTCGAGTTCGCCCCGCGGCTGATGCCGCTGCAGGTCGACGAAGGCGGCGGAGCTCTGCTGGCGCGGCTGGTCACCGACCTCGGCGTGACCGTGCACGCGGGAGTCGGCACCGCCGCCATCACCGAGGGTCCCGACGGCGTGAGCGTCGAACTCTCGGACGGATCGGTGATCGAGGCGGCGCTGCTGGTGTTCTCCGCGGGCATCCGGCCGCAGGATCAGCTGGCCCGCGCGGCCGGGCTCGAGGTCGGCGAACGCGGCGGCATCCTCACCGACCTCGGCTGCCGGACGTCCGACGAGGCCGTCTACGCCGTCGGTGAGTGCGCGGCCGTCGAGGGCGTCGCGTACGGCCTGGTGGCGCCCGGCTACACCACCGCCGAGATCGTGGCCGATCGGCTGCTCGGCGGCGCGGCCGAGTTCCCTGGCGCTGACCTGTCCACCAAGCTCAAGCTGATGGGGGTGGACGTCGCCAGTTTCGGTGACGCGCACGCGCAGACGTCCGGTGCCCTCGAGGTGGTCCTCAGCGACGCGGCCAAGGGCACCTACGCCAAGCTCGTGGTGTCCGACGATGCCAAGATCCTCCTCGGCGGCATCTTGGTCGGCGACGCGTCGGCGTACGCGTCGCTGCGGCCCCTGGTCGGCCGCGAGCTCCCGGGTGACCCGGCGTCGCTGATCTCGCCCGCGGGCGAGAAGCCCGGCGCCGGATCGCTGCCCGACGACGCCGAGGTGTGCTCCTGCAACGGCGTCACGAAGGGCGCCATCTGCGGCGCGATCGCCGAGGGCGCCTGCGACATCGCGTCCGTGAAGAGCTGCACCAACGCTGGAACCACCTGCGGCGGTTGCCTGCCCACGATCAAGCAACTGCTGGCCTCGTCCGGCGTGGTGATGTCGAAGGCGCTCTGCGAGCACTTCGAGCAGTCGCGCGCGGAACTGTTCGAGATCGTGATGGCGACGGGAACCCGGACGTTCTCCGCGCTGATCACCAAGTTCGGCACCGGAAGCGGATGCGACATCTGCAAGCCGGTGGTGGCCTCGATCCTGGCCTCGACCGATTCGGATCACATCCTGCACCGGCACCAGGCCTCGCTGCAGGACACCAACGACCACTTCCTGGCCAACATCCAGAAGAACGGCACCTACTCGGTGGTGCCGCGGATGCCCGGTGGCGAGTGCACGCCCGAGCAGCTGATCGTGATCGGTGAGGTGGCAAGGGATTTCGGTCTCTACACCAAGGTCACCGGTGGCCAGCGCATCGATCTGTTCGGCGCCCGTGTCGAGCAGCTGCCCGCGATCTGGAAGCGACTGGTCGACGCGGGCATGGAGTCCGGTCAGGCCTACGGCAAGTCGCTGCGCACGGTGAAGAGCTGTGTCGGATCCACCTGGTGCCGGTACGGCGTCCAGGACTCCGTTGGCATGGCCGTCGGACTCGAGAACCGTTACCGCGGTTTGCGTTCCCCTCACAAGATCAAGTTCGGTGTCTCCGGGTGCGCGCGTGAATGCGCGGAGGCCCGCGGCAAGGACGTCGGCGTCATCGCCACCGAGAACGGCTGGAACCTCTACGTCGGCGGCAACGGCGGTCAGTCGCCCAAGCACGCGCAGCTGCTGGCAGGCGGTCTCGACGACGAGACGCTGATCCGCTACATCGACCGGTACCTGATGTTCTACGTCCGCACCGCCGACCGGTTGCAGCGCACCGCGCCGTGGGTGGAGACGATGGAGGGCGGTCTCGATCACCTCAAGGCCGTGGTCTGCGAGGACAGCCTGGGCATCGCCGAGGAGCTCGAGGCCGCCATGGCCAAGCACGTCGAGGGCTACCAGGACGAGTGGGCGGGCGTGCTCGACGACCCCGAGAAGCTCTCGCGCTTCGTGTCCTTCGTCAACGCACCGGAGGAGGCCGACCCGACCGTGGTGTTCGACGAGTCCGGCGATCGCAAGATCCCGGTCCTGATGGGGATGCCGCCGATGCCCGCCACGACCTCCCAGTAGCGGGTGGGGACCGCTCAGAATCTGCTTACCCCGAGGGAATCGCGGCTTAACGCCCAGGAAACACCGGATAAGTAGAAAGTAAGCCTGCAATACAGGAGGACCGCGATGATGACCGTTATCGAGATGAAGGCGCACAACGTGACCGGACCCGGACGCGAGAGCGTCAACGACGGACGACTCGAATGGACCTCGGCCTGCCCGCTCAGCCACCTCATCCCGGGGCTCGGTGTCGCGGTGCTGATTCGGGGGGGCGAGCAGGCAGCCCTGTTCCTCATGGAGGACGGCTCGCTCTACGCAGTGGGGAACATCGACCCGTTCGGGCGCGCGGCGGTGATGTCGCGCGGCCTGGTCGGGGACAGGGCAGGCGAGCCGATCGTGGTCTCGCCCCTGCTCAAGCAGGTGTTCTCACTCGTCGACGGGCGCTGCCTCGACGACGAGTCCGTCCGGCTGCCGGTGTACGACGTGCGGGTCTGGGCCGGCATGGTCCAGGTCCACAGCACCTCGGCTGCCGCGGCGGACAGCGCGTGAGCGAGGGGAGGGCGGTGCCGCAGGTCGGTGAGCCGCTGTCCGGTTTCACCGTTGGGGTCACCGCGGCCAGGCGGTCGGAGGAGTTCACCACTCTGCTGACCCGGCGCGGCGCCGCCGTCGTGCACGCGGCAGCGATCAGGATCATCCCGCTCGTCGACGATGCCGAGCTGGAACGGGTGACAAGGGAACTGATCGACAACCCACCCGAGATCGCGGTCGCGACCACCGGAATCGGTTTTCGCGGCTGGATGGAGGCCGCCGACGGGTGGGGGCTCGCCGAGCAGTTGGGCGAGGCGCTGTCGACGGCACGGCTGCTGGCCCGCGGTCCGAAGGCGAAGGGAGCGATCCGCGCCGCGGACCTGCGTGAGGAGTGGTCGCCGGTCTCCGAGTCGTCGGCCGAGGTGATCGATCACCTGCTCGCCGAGGGCGTCGAGGGCAAGCGGATCGCCGTGCAGCTGCACGGCGCCACCACCGAATGGGAGCCGCTGCCCGACTTCTGCGAGGTGCTCCGGGTGGCCGGGGCCGAGGTGGTCCCGGTGCCGGTGTACCGCTGGACCCAGCCCGACGATCCGGCCGCGATGGACCGCCTCATCGAGCTGACCGTCAGCGGGGGCCTGGACGCGCTGAGTTTCACCAGCGCACCTGCGGTGGCGTCGATGCTGATCCGCGCCAAGGAGATCGGCCTCGTGGACCCCTTGCTGAACTCGTTGCGCACCCGGGTGCTCGCGGTGTGCGTCGGCCCGGTCACCGCGGCGCCGCTCGAGGCGCTCGGCGTCCCGAGCACCATGCCGGGGCGGGCCAGGCTCGGGTCGCTCGCCCGGCACATCGCCGAGGAGCTGCCGCGCCGGTCGATGCGCCTGCGCGCGGCGGGTCACGACGTGAGCGTGCGTGGCGGATGTGTCGTCGTGGACGGTGAGGTTCGTCAACTGGCTCCTGCCGCAATGGCTTTGATGCGGACACTGGCGCATCGACCCGGACGCGTCGTCTCGCGGGAGGAGCTGCTCTCCGTGCTCCCCGGCGGCGGCGAGGACACCCATGCCGTGGAGACCGCCATCGCGCGGCTGCGGACCTGTCTCGGCGCCCCCAAGATCGTGCAGACCGTGGTCAAGCGTGGCTACCGTCTGGCGCTCGACCCGGTCGATTGCGGGGACGACTAGTGAGCGGGCCCGCGCTGGTGCTCGTCGCGCACGGCACCAGGAGCCCGCGCGGCGTCGACATGGTCGCGGCGCTCGCCGACGCGGTCGCGGACGAGGTGGGCACGACCCGCGTCGCCTTCGTCGACGTGCTCGGGCCGTCGCCCTCGGAGGTGCTCCGCGACCTCGACGGCCCGGCCGTCGTGGTGCCCGCCTTTCTGGCCTCGGGGTATCACGTGCACACCGACGTCCCGCGCGAGGTCGCGGATTCCGGGCACCCCGATGTGACCGTGACGAGGGCCCTCGGGCCGGACCCGGTGCTGGCCAGGGTGCTGTTCGAGCGCCTGCGCGAGGCGGGCTGGCGGCCGGGCGACGCGGTGGTGCTCGCGGCGGCCGGATCCTCGGACCCGCGCGCACTGGCCGATGTGCGTCGCGGCGCCATGATGCTCGCGGAACTGGTCAGGAGCACGGTGCACATCGGCTACGTCGCGACCGCGGACCCGCGGGTGCCCGAGGTGGTCGAGGGACTGCGGTCGGCGGGTCACCGTCGGGTGTTCGTCGCCTCGTATCTGTTGGCGCACGGACTGTTCCATCGGCGGCTGATCGAGGCCGGTGCGGACGGGGTGGCCGAGCCGCTCGGCGTGCACCCGGCCCTGGTCCAACTGCTGGCCGACCGCTATCGGGCCGGCTGCGCGGACATCGCATCCGTCAGCGAGGCAACGGCAGCAGTTCCGCGGAGCCACCGTCAGGCGTTGCCGGTTCGATGATCGCGAGGGCGTCGGCCCCGATCAGCGCGGCGAGGTGAGCCGTCCCCACCGGCGCCGCCGCGTACCAGCGACCGTCTGACCGTCGGGTGGCCGTGACGACCCGAGGGGCGTCCGAGGCGAGTTCCGCGGCGTTCTCGATCGGCGCGCGCGGTGGGGTCGGGGCCGGGGCACCGGTGAGCGCGGCGACCACCGCGGGCGCCGTCATGAGCAGCGTCGCGACCGCCGCAAAGGGGTTGCCGGGCAATCCCAGCACGATGCGGCCGTCCGGCAGCACCGCGACCACCTGCGATCCGCCCGGCCGGCACCGCACCCGCCCGACCACCAGGCGGGCGCCGCAGCGGGTGAGCGCCATCCGCAGGTGATCGGCGGCGCCGCCCCCGGTGGCGCCGACGATGACGATGAGGTCGGGCCGCGCTTCCGCTTCGGAAACCGGCTGCGCCAGTAGCTCATCGAAGCCCCCGGGGGTGTCGCGCAGGTGCGATTCGGCGGCCGTGCGGATGCCGCACCAGGACAGGAAGTGCGGCATCACGGGCCCGAGGCTGTCGCGGGTCTGCCCGTCGCGCAGCGGGCCGTCGCGGCGGATCTCGTCCCCGGTCACGACGATGTGGGCCGTGACGGGCCCGCGGACCAGCAGGTCGGGGACCTCGCCGCTGAGTGCCACCGAGACGACGGCGGGGGTGACCGGTGTGCCCGCCGCCGCGAGCGGTGCGCCCGGCTGCCAGTTCTCACCGCGCCTGCGGGTGTCGTCGCGGACCGGCGCGTCCGGGTGCCTGCTCAGCGCGGTGCCCGCGAGTTCGACGTGCTCGTCGCGCACCACGGAGGTGGCCCCTGACGGCACGTGGGCACCGGTGGCGATGCGCACCGCGTGCCCGGGTTCGAGTTCGACCTCGTCCTCGGAGCCGGCGTAGCGGATGGCCGTGTCGAGTTGCCATGGGCCGTCGCCGGACACGGCGTAGCCGTCCATCGCGGAGATGTCGATCCGGGGCAGCGCGTCGGCGGCGAGAATCGGTCGCGCCAGCACCCCGCCGAGCGCGTCGAGTGGGGAAACCGAGCGAGAGGGCAGCGTCGCGACGGCGTCGCGGACGGCACGCCTGGCCTCCTCGAGGGAGACTGCGGGGGAGACGCTGCGCGCGCGGGCCGCTGCGACGTCGGCCTCGGTGTCGCAGTCGGAGATCCCGGTCATGGGGACGGTGACGTACCCGGCCGGGATCAGCGTCTTCATCGGCCTGTTGGCCAGGTCGGTGCGCCCGAGCTCGTCGAGCCCTGCGGACAGGGCATCCCTGCGCCACACGCCGAGGAGGAACTGCACCCGGCCGGATTCGTCGAGCGCAAAGGCCGCGGGTGCACTCGGCTCGCGATCGAGTGCCGCGACCAGGCTCTCGATCGATGCCGCGGACAGGAACGGCAGGTCGGCGGCGAGCACCACCACGGGGGCGGTGCCTGCGCCCAACTCGAGCAGGCCCGCGTCCATCGCGAGGACCGGGCCGCCGCCGACAGGCGATTCCTGGGTCTGCGCGATCGGGGCGGCGAGGTCGTCGCGGTGCGGTCCGACCACGACCACCCGCTCCGCCCCGGCGACGGAGTCGAGCGCGGCACGCAACATCGAACGGCCGGCGATGACGATCGCGGGCTTGTCGACGCCACCCATCCGGGTGGCGGATCCGCCGGCGAGAATCACTGCGTCGTATGCCGGGGGAGCGCCGATGGTCATCGGTGGATTCTCCCATTGATCTGCAGGTGTTTCGAATCGAGGACGCTCGTTGTCCTCGATTCTCCGTAGCGTCGGCGGCATGGCAAAGACGACGAAATCGACCCCGCAGCAGCCGGAATTCGTGGCCGCGATGGAGTACGTCGCGGGCGCCCCGCTCGTGGAGGCGTCGCCGTAGCCCCGAATCAGGCCTTCTTGACCACGCTCGACTTGAGCTGCATCGGACCGATGCCGTCGACCTTGCAGTCGATGTCGTGGTCGCCGACGCCCTTGACCAGGCGGATGTTGCGCACCTTGGTGCCCGACTTGATGCCGGTCGGGCTGCCCTTGACCTTGAGCGTCTTGATCACCGTGACGGTGTCGCCGTCGGCGAGCACATTGCCGACGGCGTCACGGATCACGTCGGTGTCCTCGTCCTCGACCGCGCCCGCCGCCCACTCGTGTGCGCACTCCGGGCAGACCAGGAGCGAGCCCATCTCGTAGGTGAACTCGCAGGAGCACTGGGGGCACGGGGGCAGGGTCTGATCCACCTGGTCATCCTATTCAACACAACGATTCGGCCACGGCGGCGGACGATATCTGCAGGTCGGCGGACAATCACACGATGACCCTGGGCGGTGCACCGAACTTCCGGGAGCTCGAGCCCGGTATCGTCACGGATTTCAGCGCCAGGATGAGCTACGGCTCCTACCTCGACCTCGGCACGCTGCTCAGCGCGCAGAACCCGGTCAGCGAGCCGCGGCACCACGACGAGATGCTCTTCATCATCGCGCACCAGACCACCGAGCTCTGGCTCAAACTCGTCCTGCACGAGATCCGCGCGGCCCGCGCCGCGTTCGCCGAGGACTCCATCGGGGTGGCGCTCAAGTGCATCGCCCGCGTCAAGCACATCCAGAAGTCGATGACCGAGCAGTGGTCGATACTGGCGACGCTGACGCCGACCGAGTACGCCGAGTTCCGTGGCTTCCTCGGCAGTGCATCGGGATTCCAGTCGTACCAGTACCGGGCCGTCGAGTTCATCCTCGGCAACAAGAACGCGGACCTGCTCAGGGTGTTCGAGGCGGATCCGCCGTCCCATGCTGTCCTCGACGATCTCCTGGGCGAGCCGACCCTGTACGACGAGTTCTGGCGCTGCCTCGCCCGCACAGGTTATGACGTGCCCGGTTCAGCGCTGGACCGCGAGGCCGCCGGGGCCTATGTGCTCAATCCCGAGCTGATGCCGCTGGTCAAGTACGTCTACGAGCATCCGGCGGACTGCTGGCCCGCGTACGAGTCCTTCGAGGAGCTCGTCGACCTGGAGGAGAGCTTCCAGCTCTGGCGGTTTCGGCACCTACGGACCGTCCTGCGGGTGATCGGGATGAAGACCGGCACCGGTGGCTCCTCCGGCGGCGCGGGGTACCTGCAGCGCGCGCTCGAACTCAGTTTCTTTCCCGAGCTGTTCGCGGTGCGCACCGAGCTGGGGAACTGACGGGCCGCGACATGAACATCGACGTCGCGAACCTGTGGAGCGGGGCGTGGTTGGGGCGCTGCCGACTGACGGTGGGCGGGGATCTGCTGGTCTCGGCCCGGCGGCGAAACGCCATGGACGGGAGCGCCGACCTCGAGATTCCCGGCGTGGTGTTCGCGGGCCTGCGCGACGCCCACGTGCACCTCGGGCTGGTCGACGCGGGCGCGCTGTTCGCGGGTGGGCTGGCGGTGGTGCACGACCTCGGGTCGCCGCCGCCGGTTCTCGCGCCGTTCGCGGACCCGGCGGTGCGCGCCGGACTCCCCGAGGTGAGCTTTGCGGGTCAGTTCCTCACCGCCCCCGGCGGGTACCCCACCGACCGGTCATGGGCGGCGGCCGAGTCGGTGTGTGTGGTCGACGGACCCCATGCGGCGGCGAGCGCCGTCGACACGCAGGTCAGAGCGGGAGCGACCTTCGTGAAGATCATGCTGAACAGCGCGGCGGGGCCGGTGTTCGACGACCCGACGCTCGACGCCCTGGTCGGCGCGGCGCACGCGGACGGAGTTCCCGTCGTCGCGCACGCGGAGGGAAAGGGCCAGGCCGCGCGTGCCTTCGAGGCCGGAGTGGAACGACTCGCGCACACCCCGTGGACCGAGCGCCTGCCCGACGAGCTGCTCGCGGCGATGGCATCGTCGATGCGGTGGATCAGCACGCTCGACATCCACGGCCGCGGAAGCGAATTCGATGTCGCTGCCGACAACCTTCGCCGGTTCCGTGCGTGTGGCGGGGTCGTGAAGTACGGAACCGACCAGGGGAACGGTCCGCAGCCGGTCGGACTCAACCCAGGTGAATTCGATGCCCTGCTCGGCGCAGGCCTCGATCGGGTGGCGGTGCTGGAGTCGATCACCATCCCGTGGCCGTCGGGCGCCTCGACCCGGCTCGCGTGGGCGCCGGGCGCGCCGCCCACCGATGAGGGGCACTGGGCATCCTGGCTCGCCTCGACCCGCAACCTCGACCCGGCGCAGATCAAGGAGCAGTTCGGATGAGTGTGCCCAGTCCTGTCCCACAACGATTCTCGATACGCGCCGTCGAACTCGACGACGCGGATCCGCTGGGCTCGTACCGGGACCTGTTCGTCGATGCCCCGTCCGTCGTCTCCTACCTGGACGGGAACTCGCTCGGGCGGCCGACCAGGGCGGGTGCCGAGCGGGTGGCCCGATTCGTCACCGAGTCGTGGGGAGGCAGGCTGATTCGTGGCTGGGACGAGGAGTGGTTCGACCTGCCCCTGACGATCGGCGATGATCTCGGGCGGGTGGCGATCGGGGCAGCTGCCGGCCAGACGGCGGTGGGCGATTCCACCAGCGTGCTGCTCTACAAGCTGGCGAGGGGCGCCGTCGCGCTGCGCCCAGGACGCGACGAGATCGTTCTGGACACAGACAATTTCCCCACCGACCGCTACGTCCTCGAGGCGGTCGGGTCCGAGCTCGGGATGACGCTGCGATGGATCGAATCGGATCCGCGGAGCGGGGTGCACGCGGACGAGGTCGCCGCGGTGGTCGGGGACCGGACCGCGCTGGTGGTGCTCAGTCACGTCGCGTATCGGTCGGGTTACCTGGCCGATGCCGCCTCGATCACCCGGGTCGCGCACGCCGCGGGCGCGCTCATGTTGTGGGACCTGTGTCACTCGGTCGGGTCGGTCCCGATCGAACTGGACGAGTGGGGCGTCGATCTCGCCGTCGGGTGCACCTACAAATATCTGAACGGTGGACCCGGTTCCCCGGCGTTCGCCTACGTCCGTGCCGGGCTGCTGGAGGAGTTCGTGCAGCCGATCTGGGGGTGGATGGGCCGCGAGGACTGTTTCGAGATGGCGGCGGGCTATCGGCCCGCGCGCGGCATCCGTCGGATCCTCAGCGGCACGCCCGCGGTGCTGGGCATGATCGCGATGCGCGACACCGTCGAGCTCATCGACCGGGCGGGGATCGCGGCGATCAGGGAGAAGTCGGTGCGGCTCACCGAGTTCGCGCTCGAGCTCGTAGCCGAGTCGTTGGTTCCGCTCGGGGTGACGATCGCGTCGCCGGTCGACCCGAGTATGCGCGGCGGCCACGTCACCATCGACCACCCGCACTTCCGGGCCGCTACCCCGGCGCTGTGGGGGCGCGGGGTGATCCCCGACTTCCGGGCGCCCGAGGGACTTCGGCTGGGGCTGAGCCCGCTGAGCACCAGCTTCGCCGAGGTGGTCGCCGGAGTCGAGGCGATACGCGCGGAGCTGGCGGCCGGGAGCTGATTCTCAGCCCCGACCCTCGGCCCCTGCGTCGGCGGCGAGCGCCTTCAACTCGGCGACGGCGCGCGAGGCATCATCGACGGGCACCAGCAGGTGGTCGTGGTGGTATCCCGCGATGACGTTGCAGCTGATGCCGACCTCGGCCAGCCGCGAGCTCACGGCCGCGGTGAGGCCGACGGCGTCCAGCGCGGAGTGCACCCGCAGTGTGAGCCAGGCCGCCTCGAAGTCATAGCCCCAGCCGCGGGCGTCGGCCTCCGCCTTGGTGATCACCAGGGTGACGCCCTCGCGCTCGGTGATCGTCGCCGCCGCCGTGATCCCGGTGGCCGCCGCCGCAGGCACCGAGACGAACACGAAGGTTCCCGGTCGGCGGACCGGGTTCATCGAGGAGATCAGGACCAAGAGGTCGCGTTCGCCGCTCATCGCTCGACGATCTCAGAATTCGTGCCGCGCCGCGGCGAGGTCGACCCGTCCGTCGCGGATCGGCACGCCCTCGAGCGCCAGCTTCGAGATCTGCCGGTGCGCGAGATGGGCGGCAGGCTTGCCGCTCGCGCCGAGCACCCGGTGCCACGGCAGGTCGGCCGAGTCGGTGCGCATGATCCAGCCGACGGTCCTGGGGCTCGACAGCCCCGCGGCCGACGCGATGTCGCCGTAGGTCGCCACCCTGCCGGGCGGGATCGCCGCGACCAGCTCGCGGACCCGCTCGATCTGCGCCTCCGTGGTGGCGGCCACCTACAGCAGCTTCCCGATCAGTTCCGCGACATCTCCCGGCCTGGCCTGCCCGACCATGTGGTCGACATCCATCTCGACCACGGTGAGGCGATCGCCGAGGTGCGCCGCGAGCGCGGTCAGGAACGCCGCGGTGACGTACGGCGGCTGCACCCGCATCGCCTGCACCAGGATCGTGGGCAGGCCCGCAGGCGGCAGCACGAACGGCCTGGCCAGCTCGCCCCAGGACGCCACGATCGCGGGGATCGACATCCGCCAGCCGACCCGGCCGCCCTCGCGCTCGATCAGGTGCTCGGCGAGCTCGGCGTCGAGCACGTCGTCCGCCACGTCCGCCCACGCCCCGTGCACCTTCTCGGAGCGCGCCTCGGCGGCGTCGGTGTAGTCCGGGAACCGGACGGTCAGGTCGGCGATCTCCGCCATGAACGCCGGATCGAGCCCGAGCGCGGGGTCGAGGAGCACCAGGCCACGCACCCTTTCCTGCACCCGTCTGGCCAGGTGCACGGCGATGGCGCCGCCGTACGAGTGGCCGACCAGCACGACCGGCTCGGTGGTCTCGGACTCCAGGACCCCGACGAGGTCGTCGACATGGTCGGCGATGCCCCAAGGCGGCGCCCACGTCGAGCGGCCGTGGCCCCGCAGGTCGGGCGCGATCACCCTGGCCTCGGGCAGGTGCGCCTCGGCGAGGTGCTGCCAGCGCTGACCGTGGCCGGTGAGGCCGTGCAGCGCCAAGACCGGCCGGCCTGCAGGGGGCCCGAAGCGGTGGATGTGGATCTCGCCCATGCCGGACATCTTGCCGGATCCCACGGATCACGGAGGACGCGGCGGACGCGCGGCGGTGGTTGTCGGCCTCCCGTGATGGAATGCCACCCATGTCGGTCGATCGGGAACAGGCGCGGCGGGCCACCGCCACGTTGGTCCGTCGGTCGATGGAGGCCGGGCCTCGCCGGTCGTGGGGCCCCGAGGCACGGCGGCTGATCGATGTGCCGCGCGGAGGCCGGGGTCGACGGCCATGGCAGGTGCTCGGCGGACCGGGCACGGGCAAGACCTCGCTGCTGGTCGACCTCGCGGTCTCGCGGATAGCCGACGGTGGTTGCGACCCGGAATCGATTCTCGTGCTGACCCATTCACGCCGCGCCGCCACCGTGGTCCGGGAGACGATCACCGCGGGCCTGCTCGGGTCCGCCGGTCCCGACTCGCTGCGGGCCACCCGTGAGCCGCTGGTCAGGACCGTGCACTCGTACGCCTTCGCGGTGCTTCGCCTGCAGGCCGCCGTGCATTCCAACCCGCCGCCGCGGCTGATCACCGGGGCCGAGCAGGACGCGGTGCTGCGTGAGATGCTGCGCGGTGACGTCGCGGATGGTGCCCAGCACTGGCCGGAACGGCTGCGGCCGGCGCTGTCGTTGACCGGCTTCGCGGTCGAACTGCGTGATCTGATGCTGCGGGCGGGTGAGCGCGGCCTCGGTCCCGAGGACCTGATCGCCCTCGGCCGGACGCATTCGCGGCCGGAGTGGGTGGCGGCCGGACGCTTCGCCGCACACTACGAGCACGTGATGCTGTTGCGCGGTGCCGTCGGGGTGGAGGCCCCCGAGGCCACGGCACCCGCTCTCGACGCGGCCGAACTCGTCGGCGCGGCGCTGACCGCGTTCGCCACCGACCCGGAGCTGCTGCAGCAGGAGCGCTCCCGGATCCGATACCTGCTCGTCGACGACGCCCAGCACCTGGACCCGCAGGCGGCCGAGCTGGTCCGGTTGATCGGTGCGGGCACCGATCTGTCCGTCGTGGCGGGCGATCCGGACCAGGCCGTCTTCGGATTCCGCGGGGCCGACCCGCGGTTCCTGATGGACCTCGCCGACACCGGCTCGGAGAACCGGCTGATCCTCGACACCGATCATCGCTGTGCGGAACGGATCTCGGCGGTCACGGCCGCGATCGCAGGCCGCCTGCCGGGCCTCCCGCCGCATCGGGGCGCGGCGGCCGCGACCGAGGAACCTGGCCGGGCCCAGGTGCAGGTGCTCGGCACCCAGGGCAAGGAGGCCGCTCTGATCGCGGACACCCTGCGCCGGGCACACCTGCACGACGGTGTGCCCTGGTCGCGGATGGCGGTCGTGGTCCGGTCGGTGCCGCGGGTGCTGGCCCCGCTGCGCCGCGCCCTGCTGGCCGCGGGTGTCCCCGTCACCACGTCGGCCTCGGAACTCCCACTCGCCCGACAGCATTCGGTCGGCGGCCTGTTGCTGGTGCTGCGCGCGGTCGCGGGGGTCGAGTTCACCGGCGAGGACGCGCTGGCGCTGGTGTCCGGACCGGTCGGCGGATCCGACCCGGTGACGCTGCGGCGGCTGCGCCGCGGCCTGCGCAGGGTGGAGCTCGCGTCCGGTGGTCAGCGTGACTCCGCGGACCTGTTGCGGTCGTTGATCGTGGACGGCGAGGACGAGCACCGGGGGCTGATCGCCAAGCTCAGCGACGGCGAGTCGGCCGCGCTGCGCCGGGTCCTGTCGATCCTCGGTCAGGCCAGGGCCGCCCACCGGAAGGGGCGCGGCGTCGAGGGCGTGCTCTGGGCGAGCTGGCAGGCGACCGGGCTGGAGAAGCGGTGGGCCGCGGCCTCGCTGCGCGGCGGGCCGATCGGCGCACAGGCGGACCGGGACCTCGACGCGGTGGTCGCGCTCTTCGACGCCGCCGCGAGCTATGTCGACCGGTTGCCAAGGGCAACCCTCGCCGGTTTCGTTGAATACCTTTCCGAACAACAGATCTCGAGCGACTCGAGGTCCGGCGCGGCGATCCCAGGAGAAGCCGTGACGGTGCTCAGCGCGCATTCCGCGGCGGGCAGGGAATGGGACGTGGTGGCCGTCGCCGGGGTCCAGGAGGGGCTGTGGCCGGGCCTGCGTGCCCGCGGCACCCTGCTGGGGACCGAGGTGCTGGTCGATCTCACTGCCGGCGTCGGCGACGCCTCCCCGACGAGCGAGTCGCAGCTCTCGCGGACCGCCCCGCTGCTGGCCGAGGAGCGGCGACTGTTCCTGCTCGCCTGCAGTCGGGCCCGGCGGTCCCTGTTGATCACCGCCGTCGAGTCGGCGACCGGGGAGTCGGACCTGGTGCCGTCGCGGTTCGTGGACGAGCTGATCGGCAAGGTCGACGGCGACGACGGGCCGGGAGAGTCTGTGGTGGATCAGCCGGTGCCCGCGGGGCGGGTGCTGTCGCTGCCGTCGCTGGTGGCGGAACTCCGTCGGGCCGTGTGCGATCCGGACCTCGCCGAGAACGATCCGCAGCGGCAGGCCAGGGCGGCTCGGCAACTCGCCCGGCTGGCACGGGACGGGGTGCGCGGTGCGCATCCGGAGAACTGGTGGGGTGTGGGCGGGATGAGCACCGACGCCCCGCTGTGGGAACCGGACGACGGGCCGGTCCCGCTGTCACCGTCGACGATCGAGCAGCTGAGCACGTGTCCGTTGCGGTGGGCGCTCGAACGCAACGGCGGCACCGACGGCGAGAACACCCATGCGGTCACCGGAACCCTGGTGCACACCCTGGTCCAGGCCGTGGCGGGCAAGCTGCCGCCCGACCAGGTGCGCCGGGCGCTCGCCACCGCGTGGGACGCGGTCGATCTCGGCTCGCAGTGGTACTCGAGACGGGAGATGGACCGCACCGGACAGATGCTCGACAGCTTCTCCGAGTGGCTGCGGCTCTCGCGCGGCGAACTCACGGAGGTCGGCGTCGAGGTCGCCGTCGACGGCGTCCTCGAGCCGCGCGAGGAGGGCGGACCCGAGATCCGGCTGCGCGGCCGGATCGACCGCCTCGAGCGTGACGCCGAGGGCAGGCCGGTGATCGTGGACGTGAAGACCGCGCGCAGCCCGGTCAGCAAGGAGGCTGCGCAGCAGCATGCGCAGCTGGCGACCTATCAGATGGCGGCGCTGGCAGGCGCGATCGAGGGCGAGCCGCCCTCGGAGCCGGGCGGGGCGCGCCTGGTGTTCGTGGCGAAGCCGAACAAGAAGGAGGGCGCCACCCAGCGATTGCAGTCCCCGCTCGGCGAGGACGGCGAACAGGAGTGGCTCACCGTGGTGCACGACGCGGCCGCGGCCACCAAGGGCCCCGGGTTCCGGGCGCAGCCGAACGACGGGTGCAGGCACTGCCCCGCCCGGTCGAGCTGCCCGGCACAGGAGACCGGACGGCAGGTGACCGAGGGATGATGCCGGACACCGAGACACGGAAGAGTGGGGCCCTGGTGAGCCCGGCCGATCTGGCGGTCGCGCTCGGCCAGCATCCGCCGACCGCCGAGCAGGCGGCCGTGATCGCGGCGCCGCTCGGGCCGACCCTCGTGGTCGCGGGCGCCGGTGCGGGCAAGACCGAGACGATGGCGGCCCGGGTGGTCTGGCTGGTGGCCAACGGCCTTGTCGACCCCGAGCAGGTCCTCGGACTCACCTTCACCCGCAAGGCCGCCCAGCAGCTCACCACCCGGATCCGGCAACGCCTTGCGCGCCTTGCCGGTTCGGCCTTGTTGCGCAAGCTCGACCCGAGCGGGGATCTGCGCGGACGGATCCTCGGCGGCGAGCCGGAGGTGAGCACCTACCACTCCTACGCCGGCCGGTTGCTGTCCGAGCACGGGCTGCTGCTGCCCATCGAGCCGTCCGCCGAGCTGCTGTCGGAGACCGAGCTGTGGCAGCTCGCGCACCGGGTGGTCAGCTCATGGGACGGCGATCTGGAGACGGATCGCACCCCCACCTCGCTCACCGAGGCGGTGCTCGCGCTGTCCGGGCAGCTGGCCGAGCATCTCGTGGAGCCTGCGGACCTGCGCGAGGCGCACACCGAGCTGGACAAGCTGATCCACACCCTGCCCGCCGGCCCCAAGCAGCGCGGCGGGCCGAAGAAGGAACTGCTCGACATCCTCGAGACCCAGCACGAGCGGGTCGCCCTGCTGCCGCTGGTGGAGCGGGTCTCCGAGACGCTCAGGCGGGAGGGCGCGCTCGACTTCGGCAGCCAGATGTCGCTGGCCGCCCGGGTTGCCTCGGAGCATCCCGAGGTGGGGCGCTCGGAGCGGCGGCGGTTCCGGGTGGTGCTGCTCGACGAGTACCAGGACACCGGGCATGCCCAGCGGGTGTTGCTGTCCTCGCTGTTCGGCGGGGGCGAGGACGGCGACCTCGCGCTGACCGCCGTCGGCGACCCGATGCAGTCCATCTACGGCTGGCGGGGCGCGTCGGCGGCCAACCTGCCCCGGTTCGCCACCGACTTCCCTTTGCCGGGCGGCAATCCCGCGCCGCGCCTCGAGCTCCTCACCAGCTGGCGGAACCCGCCCGAGGCGCTGACCCTCGCGAACGCGGCCTCGGAGTCGCTGCGCGAGCGCGGGGTTCCCGTGCAGCAGCTGCGACCGCGGCCCGGTGCCGTCGCGGGCGACATCCGGCTCGCGCTCACCGAGGACGTCGAGCGCGAGCGGGACTGGCTCGCGGCCCGGATCGCCGAGGAGTACGCCGCCGCGGCCGCCTCCGGCCAGGCCCCGCCCACCGCGGCCGTACTGATCCGCCGCAACGCCGACGCCGCGCCGATCGCGGCCGCGCTGCGCCGCCACGGCCTGCCGGTGGAAGTGGTCGGGCTCGGCGGATTGCTGCACACACCCGAGGTGGCGGACGTCATCGCCATGCTGCGGATGGTCGCCGACCCGCTCGCGGGCAGCGCGGCGATGCGGATCCTGACCGGGGCGAGGTGGCAGATCGGGGCGGCGGACCTGGCCGCGCTGTGGCGCCGGGCGCGCGAGCTGGCGATCGGGTCGACACACGGCACCGGGGGAGCGGTCACCGATGCGGCCAGCCTCGACCAGGCGCTCGAGGCCGCCCTCCCCGGCGAGCACGCCGAGCTCGCCGGTCTGGCCGACGCGATCTCGGACCCCGGTGGGCCGCAGCGTTATTCGCCCCTCGGCTACGCCAGGATCGGGGCGTTGGCCGCCGAGCTGGTCTCGCTGCGCGAACGCATCGGTCAGCCGCTCACGGAGCTGGTGGCCGAGGTGGAGCGGGTGCTGGGGATCGGCATCGAGGCCCAGGCCCGGCTGCGCTTCACCGGGGACGGTGGTGCGGGCCGCGAGCATCTCGACGCCTTCGCGGATGCGGTCGCCGGGTACTCCCGCAATTCCACGGCGACGCTGACCGGGCTGCTGGCCTTCCTGTCGGCCGCCGAAACCATCGAGAAGGGCCTGGCCCCCGGCGAGGTCGAGGTCGCGCCGGATCGGGTGCAGGTCCTGACGGTGCACTCGGCGAAGGGGCTCGAGTGGCAGGTCGTCGCGGTGCCCCACCTGGTGGAGGGGATCTTCCCGTCGAAGACCGCCTCCGGCAGTTGGCTGGGGGCCGTCGGTGAACTGCCGCCCGCACTGCGCGGCGACCGGGCCCGAGACGGCGATGGCGCGGACGGTGTGCCGGTGCTCGATCTCGAGGAACTGTTCAACCGCAAGGACCTCGAGGACGCCCTCGCCGACCACAAGGCCGCGCTGGGTCGGCGCAGGCTCGACGAGGACAGGAGGCTGTTCTACGTGGCGCTCACCCGTACCGAGCGGGCGCTGTATCTGTCCGGCCACCACTGGTCGGAGTCGGGCAGCGCGCCGAGGGGGCCGTCGGAGTTCCTGCTGGAGATGCGCGAACTCGTCGACGCAGCGGACGAGCTGGGGACGGTGGAATTGTGGGCGCAGGCACCGGACGAGGACGCGGAGAACCCGCTCACCGCCGAGCCGGTGACCGCGCAGTGGCCGAGCGATCCGCTGGGGAACAGGCGTGATCCGGTGGAACGCGGCGCGGAGTTGGTGCTGGCCGAGCTCATCGCGCTCGGCCCCGACGACGAGGACGACGAGGAAGACGAGGAAGACGACGAGGCGGACCCGGAGGGCTGGGCGGCCGACGTGGGCGTGCTGCTCGCCGAGCGCAGGCAGCGGGCGCTGACCCGCGCCGAGGTCGCGCTGCCCGCGCAGCTGTCGGTTAGTCAGTTGGTGGAACTGGCCGCCGCGCCCGATGCGCTCGCGGCCCGGCTGCGTCGCCCGCTGCCGTATCCGCCGAATCCGCTGGCGCGCAGGGGAACCGCGTTCCACGCCTGGATCGAGCGCAGGTTCGGTGCCACCCGGCTGCTGGATCTGGACGAGCTGCCGGGCGCCGCGGACACCGGCGCCGTCGGTGACACCGACCTCGAAGGGCTGCAGGACGCCTTCCTGCGCTCGGAATGGGCGAACCGCAGCCCGGTCGAGGTGGAGGTCCCGTTCGAGACGTCGATCGCGGGCACGGTGATCAGGGGTCGCATCGACGCGGTCTTCGCCGACCCGGACGGCGGTTGGACCGTGATCGACTGGAAGACCGGTGCCGAGCCGTCGGCCGCCAACGAGCGTGCGGTGGTGATGCAGCTCGCGGCCTACCGGCTGGCGTGGTCGGAGCTGATGTCGGCGCGGTCCGCCGCGAGGGGCGGTCCGCCGGTGCCGCTGGGCAAGGTCCGCGCGGCGTTCCACTATGTCCGCAGCGGACGGACCATCGCGCCGACCGAGCTACCCGACGGCGACGCGCTGGCCCGTCTGATCGACTCGGCGGGGGCGAGCGGTGGGGGGTGAACAGGTCAGGCGTCGGTATCGCCCTTGCGGACCTTCAGTGCCGCGAGGATCAGCGGAATCTGCAGCGGCAGGCGAGCGACCGCAATCGCCTTGAGCGGCAGCGGCGTCGAGCTGCGGCCGAGCCAGTCCGCGGCCATCTGCACGTTCGCGGGCAGGACCGCGACGAACAGCGCCGCCGCCAGCCCGCCGCCGAGCCGCCTCGTCCTTGGCGCCGCGATGGCCGCCCCGATCGCGAGTTCGGCCGCACCGGAGAGGTGGGTGTAGGTGCGGGGGTTGCCCGGCAACGCGCGCGGGACGATGCTGTCGAACGGCTTGGGGCTGACGAAATGCAGCGTCCCCATGCCCAACAGGAGGGCGGCGAGTCCGGTGGCCGGAGAGATCTTCATCCCGCCAGCCTGCCCCACCGGAACCGGGCGCGCCAGACGCGCCGCGCGCGGTAGTCCGGCTCAGTCGCCGGGCAGGGGGTTAGGCTGCCAGCCGATGTCAGCGAACTGGAGAACACGCCATGGCCGGTAAATTGCGCGCGAGGCTGCGCAATCACGAGGTACTGACCGATCGGCCGGACTACGCGTTGGTCGGGGTGCTGCGTATCCCGGAGGTGGTCCGGAGCCCGTACCAGTTGATCTTCCGTCGCGTGATGATGGCCGTCGCGGTCCTGATGCTCGCGGTCCTGGTGGTCTACATCGACCGGGACGGCTATCGGGACGTGCAGGAGGGCCGAATGTCCCTCCTGGACTGCCTGTACTACGCCACCGTGTCGCTCTCCACGACCGGATACGGCGACATCACGCCGCTGACCCCGAGCGCCCGGCTCGTCAACGTCATCGTGATCACGCCGTTGCGGGTGTTGTTCCTCATCATCCTCATCAGCACGACCATGGCCGCGCTCACCGAACGATCGCGTCAGGCATACAAGATCCAGCGTTGGAGGCACACCATGCGCAATCACACCGTCGTCGTCGGATACGGCACCAAGGGCCGGACCGCGGTCGACGCGATGCTCGGCGACGGCATCGCCCCGTCCGAGATCGTGGTCGTCGACACCGACCAGGCCGTGCTGGAGTCCGCCGCGAGCCTCGGCCTGGTGACCGTCCACGGTTCCGCGACCAAGTCCGACGTCCTGCGATTGGCGGGAGTGCAGAACGCGGCGTCGATCATCGTGGCCACGAACCGCGACGACACCGCGGTGCTGGTGACGCTCACCGCCCGCGAGGTCGGTCCGAAGGCCAAGATCGTCGCGGCCATCCGCGAGACCGACAACGCGCATCTGCTGCGCCAGTCGGGCGCCGACTCGGTGGTCGTCTCCTCCGAGACCGCCGGACGCCTGCTCGGCATCGCCAGGACCACCCCGACGGTCGTCGAGATGATCGAGGACCTGCTCACTCCCGAGGCCGGATTCGCCATCGCCGAGCGTGAGGTCGAACGCGACGAGATCGGTGGCTCGCCGCGGCACCTGTCCGACATCGTGCTCGGGGTGGTGCGCGAGGGCCGCCTGGTTCGGGTCGGCAGCCCCGAGGTCGACGCCGTCGAGGAGAACGATCGCCTGCTCTACATCCGCCGCGTCAGCAATTAGGCGCGACACCTAGGGTTGGGGTCGTGGCCAACTTCGAAATGACCGACGTGCCGATGCTGTCGCGGTCGGCGCTGGACCGAGCCGAGGAATTGCGCTCGGACAGTGAGGCTTTGCGCGCCGGTTGGGCCGACGCGTTGGTGCTCCGGGTCAACCACCGCGGTCAGGTCCGGCTCGACGGCTCCGAGTTGGTACTCGACCCCGCGACCGAACTCGGGCCCGAACCGGTCTCCGGTGCAGTCTTTCTCGGCCGCCGCGACGGCAGACACCTGTGGGCGATCCGGGTGGCCGCGCTGACCGGTGAGCTGGGTGACCTCAGGTTCGTCGGGGACCGGTTGGCCGACACCAGCGCCGGTCTGCTCACGACGGCCATCGCCATCCTGAACTGGCACGACAGCGCCGGATTCAGCTCCATCGACGGGGCCGCGACGACGCCGACGATCTCCGGCTGGTCGCGGCACAGCACCAGCACCGGTCACGAGGAGTTCCCGCGCACCGATCCCGCGGTGATCTGCCTGGTCCACGACGGCGCCGACCGCGTGCTGCTGGCGCGGAACGGGAACTGGCCCGAGCGACGCTTCTCCGTGCTCGCCGGGTTCGTCGAGGCGGGCGAATCGCTGGAGGCCTGCGTGGTCAGGGAGATCTCCGAAGAGGTCGGGCTGGTGGTCAGCGACGTCCGGTACCTGGGCAGTCAGCCGTGGCCGTTCCCCAGGTCGGTGATGATCGCGTTCTCCGCAGTTGGCGATCCCGACGCCCCGATCACCTTCGCCGACGGCGAGATCGTCGAGGCACACTGGTTCGACCGGGACGAGGTCAAGGCGGCACTCGAGGTCGGGGACTGGAGCGCGGACACGGACGCCCGGCTGCTGGTGCCGGGGTCCGTGTCGATCGCCCGTGGGATGCTCGAGGCGTGGGCGAAGGCCTAGCTAGCGGCCCAACGCCTGCTTGACCTGGACCAGCGTCGGATTGGTCGCCGTGCTGCCGTCGGCGTACTTCACGGTCGGGACCACGTGGTTGCCGCCGTTGACGCTGCCGACGAAGTCGGCGGATGCCGGATCGTCCTCGATGTCGATCTCGACGTAGCTGATGCCGGACTCGTCGAGCTGCTTCTTGAGGCGTCGGCAGTACCCGCACCAGGTGGTGGAGTAGATGGTCAGGTCGGTGGCGGTCTCTGTAGCGGTCACGGCGGATATAACACCACGGCCGGCAGCTCTGTTCCACGCCGGTTGTGATCCCGGCGACTCGATGCGGCCCTGTCGGTGCGCCCTGCCATGATGGACGCCATGTCAGCGGACGATACGGGCCTGGACCCCCAGCAGTCGGCCGCGGTGCTCGCGCCACGAGGGCCGGTGTGCGTGCTGGCAGGCGCGGGTACGGGCAAGACAAGGACGATCACCCGCCGGATCGCGCACCTCGTCGCGGGCGGGCACGTCTCCGCAGGACAGGTGCTCGCGGTGACGTTCACGGCGCGGGCCGCGGGGGAGATGCGCGGGCGGCTGCGCACCCTTGGCATCGGTGACGGCGCCAACCAGGTGCAGGCCCGCACCTTCCACGCCGCGGCGCTGCGTCAGCTCCGCTACTTCTGGCCTCAGGTCATCGGCGACACCCAGTGGGACCTGCTCGACCGCAAGTTCGCGATCGTCGCGCAGGCGGCCAACCGGGTCGGCCTGTCCACCAGCACCGAGTCCGTCCGCGACCTGGCAGGCGAGATCGAGTGGTCGAAGGCGTCGCTGATCGCGCCCGAGGACTATCCGGCTGCGGCCGCGCGGTCGCGACGGGAACCGCCCGCGGACGCGACCAAGGTCTCCGACGTCTACGCCGCCTACGAGGCGCTCAAGGTCCGCGACGGCGCGATGCTCCTCGACTTCGACGATCTGCTCCTGCACACCGCCGCTGCGCTGGAGGAGCACTCCACGGTCGCCGAGGAGTTCCGCGACCGGTACCGCTGCTTCGTGGTGGACGAGTACCAGGACGTGACGCCGCTGCAGCAGCGGGTGCTCGACGCCTGGCTGGGCGAGCGGGACGATCTCACCGTCGTCGGCGACGCGAACCAGACCATCTACTCGTTCACCGGTGCCACGCCGCGGTACCTGCTGGACTTCTCCCGGCGCTTCCCCGACGCCGCGGTGGTCCGCCTCGAGCGCGACTACCGCTCGACGCCGGAGGTCGTGTCGCTGGCGAATCAGGTCATCGGCGCCGCGCGCGGCCGGATCGCGGGCACCCGGCTCAAGCTGATCGGGCAGCGCCCCCCGGGTCCGGCGCCGGAATTCGTCGAGTTCGACGACGAGCCCGCCGAGGCCGCGGGGGTCGCGAAGGCGATCCAGAAGCTCATCGCGGGTGGCACCCCGGCCGCGGAGATCGCGGTGCTCTACCGCATCAACGCGCAGTCCGAGGCGCACGAGCAGGCGCTGACCGAGCTGGACATACCGTTCCAGGTGCGCGGGGGCGAGGGCTTCTTCACCAGGCCGGAGGTGCGCCAGGCCGTGTCCGCGCTGCGGCAGGCCGCAGGACGCGACGACCTGCCGCAAGAGGCGGGGCGCGGCAAGGAGCTGATCACGCTGGTCCGCGCGATCCTGGTACCGCTGGGGCTGACGGACTCCGAACCCGTCGGTGCCCAGGCCCGGGAGCGCTGGGCCTCGCTCGGTGCGCTCGTCGCGCTCACCGAGGACCTGCTGGCGCACGAGCCGGAACTCGACCTCGACGGACTGCTCAAGGATCTGGCCGCCCGTGCCGAGGCCAGGCACCCACCGACGGTGCAGGGTGTCACGCTCGCCTCGCTGCACGCGGCGAAGGGGCTCGAATGGGATGCGGTGTTCCTGGTCGGGCTCGCGGACGGCACCCTGCCGATCGCTCACGCGCTCGGTGACAGCAAGTCGCCCGACGACGAGGCGGCCGTGGAGGAGGAACGCCGGCTGCTCTATGTCGGGGTCACGCGGGCGCGCGAGCACCTTCAGCTGTCCTGGGCGCTGGCCCGCAACGAGGGCGGCCGAAAGTCCAGGCGTCGGTCTCGGTTCCTGCACGGTCTCATCCCCGAGGACTCGCCCGCGTCGCGGATCGCGGCGCCTGCGCCGCAGAAGAAGCGCCCGCGATGCCGGGTGTGTGGCAAGCAACTCCTCGGGACCAACGCGACGATGCTCGGTCGCTGCGAGGCCTGCCCGTCGAATCTGGACCTCGCGTTGTTCGACGCGCTCAAGGCGTGGCGGTCCGCGAAGTCGAAGGAGCTCAAGGTGCCCGCATACGTGGTGTTCAGCGACAACACGCTGACCGCGATCGCGGAACAGCAGCCGCAGGACGACCGCGGACTGGTGTCGATCCCTGGCATCGGCGCGAAGAAGCTCGAGCGCTTCGGTGCCGACGTGCTCGCGGTGGTTCGGGGTGAAGTGCCCGTGAGCGCGGACGAATCGGGATAACCCCAGGTCAAAAATAGGTTGTGTGGTTCCGAGGTGACCGCATACCCTGGTCTCCGACGCAGTGAGCTCCGGCTTGCCGTCGCGACAAGCCCGCAGGTGCCCCGGTACCGGCGGGACGGCACGAACGAAAAGGGAGGTGAACGTCAGATGATCGATTGGAACCGCAGCGCGAACGCGTACGCGGCGACCGCTCGTGTCGCAGGCGCCGTTCACCTGCTCGCAGCTACGTGGGCGGTGGCGCCGAAGCGCGTCGTCCGCCATCGCGCACACGCAGCAGCGCTTTCGTCCGTGCCCCGGAGTAGAAGCCGAATCACCATTCGGTAGGAACTCCTTCCTCTTGGCCACGGACGCACCAGCGGACCGTGGCCTTTGTTTTTGAGCTCGTTGCTCCAAAGCCCGGCTTTCGGTTCGCACCACGACCTGAATCCATCGCAGAGCTTTAAGGAGAACGACGTGTCTACCGCGACATGCCGAGACGATTTCCGGACCGTGACCGCCATCAGCGAGCCGACCGTGATCGCACCCGCGCGACGCGCACTGCCTTGCCGAGCCGACAATCCCGATCTCTGGTTCGGTGAGACCCCCGCCGAGCTCGAACAGGCGAAGACACTGTGCGCACAGTGCCCGATCCGTGCGCGCTGCCTCAGCGCGGCTCTCGACCGCGCCGAACCGTGGGGCGTGTGGGGTGGCGAGATCCTCGATCAGGGTGTCGTCATCGCGCGCAAGCGTCCCCGTGGTCGCCCGAGGAAGGTGGCCGTCTGCGCGTGACCGGACGGCACGGCGCCGGACTCAGAGTTCGTAGTCGACGACGACCGGGGCGTGATCGCTCATCCGGAGGTCCGCGGCGGGTTCACGGTCGGTACCCGCCGCGACGGCCGCCCGGGCGAGCCGGGGGGTCGCGAGGTGGTAGTCGATGCGCCAACCGGTGTCGTCGGCGAACGACTGCCCCAGCCACGACCACCACGAGTAGGGCCCGTCGGTGTCCGGGCACCGGTCTCGGACGACGTCGACGAGGGTGCGGGGGGACAGGATCGAGCCGAACCACTCGCGTTCCTCGGGGAGGTAGCCCTCGACCTGGTTGCTGCGCCGCCAGTTCCGCACATCGTGTCGGGTGTGCGCGATGTTGAGATCGCCCATGAGCAGCAGTTCGCGTCCGCGTGCCCTTGCGTCGCGCCGCGAGCGCGTCAACTGTCGCGCGAACCCGTCGAGGAAGCGCATCTTGCGCTCGTAGCGGGCGCCGCCGTCCGGGGCCTCCCGCATCCGCCCGGGCTTCTGGAGATGGGCGGGGAGACCGCCCTTCGGCAGGTAAAGCGAGGCGACGGTGATCGGAGTGTCAGCGAGGTCGACCTCGATGTACCGCCCCTGGTCGGCGAACTCGCGTAGCCCACGCGCCAGCGGGGACGGGTCGAGTTCGACTGTGTGGGTATGGGTTTCGCCGGGCGCGCGCAGTACTGCGGTACCGCTCCACGTCCGCACGGCTGCGGGCGCGTGCCGGGTCAGGATCGCGACTCCGTTGCGGCCGGCCAGCACGCCCTCGTCGTAGGCGAGGTGATAGGGGCCGAACACCCCGGACGGGATCGTGGCCGCGCGGGACCGCATCTCCTGCACGGCCACCACATCGGGGTCGCGCTCGCGCAGCCACTGCTCGAAACCCCGCCGCTGCGCGGCCCGGATACCGTTGACATTGAAGGTCGCGATCCGCACGAGGCCCCAGTCTAGGCAGCGCGACTACGCCGTACCCGGGTGGCTACTCGGCCACCGGCACGTCCTCGGTGAAGCCGGGCAGCCACTTCGTGAGGATCTCCATGTACGGCGCGTAGGCGTCGAGCTGGGCGCAGATGCCGACCGAGCCGAGCAGCACCCGGAAGATCATCACGTACTCGGCAGGCATGTTCAGGGCCCGTGCGGTCCGGAACTGCGCGGACGAGAAGTCCGTCGCGGTCCCGGCCGCCTTCTGCAGCCAGGCCCTGGTGAAGTGGAAGGACTCGGTGTGGATGGGGTCGGTGAAGGGACGGAGGTAGTCGGCGATCTCCTGATCGGTGACCTTGCGGCCGGGCAGCACGAATCCGTTGGCGCGCAGCAGTTCCGTCAGTTCGTCGAACCGTTCCTCGAGCGCGAGCCGCACCATCCTGCCCAGCACAGGGGGCAGTCCGCCTGGCATCGGCGCGCAGGCGCCGTAGTCGATGACGCCGAGCCTGCCGTCCTCGAGCATCATGAAGTTGCCGGGGTGAGGATCGCTGTGCAGCAGTCCGACCCGGGCGGGCGAGGCGAAGTGGAACTCGGCGAGCAGGGCGCCGGCCCTGTTGCGCTGCTCGGCGGTGCCGCCGGCGATGATCGTGGACAGTGGTGTCGCCGACATCCATTCGGTGATCACCACCTTCGGCGAACTCGCGACCACCTTCGGGATCGCGAATTCGGGGTCGCCCGCGAACTCGGCGGCGAAGGCTCGTTGGTTGTTCGCCTCGATGCGGTAGTCCAGCTCGTCCTCGGTGCGGGCGGTGAGCTCCTCGAGGACCGGCTTGACGTCCGCACCCGGGATCACCGAGCTGAACATCCCGGCGAAGCGGGACAGCGTGCGCAGGTCGGCGCGCAGGGCCTCGTCCGCACCGGGGTACTGCACCTTCACCGCGACGTCGCGGCCGTCGGACCATACGGCGCGGTGCACCTGCCCGATGCTCGCCGAAGCCGTCGGAACGTCGTCGAAGGACGCGAACCGGTCACGCCACTTGCTGCCGAGCTGCTCGCCGAGCACCCGATGTACCTTCTTGGCGGGCAACGGCGGCGCCTCCGCCTGCAACTTCGTCAGCGCCTCCCGGTACGGCTCCGCGAACTCCTCCGGGACCGCGGCCTCCATCACACTCAGCGCCTGCCCGAGCTTCATCGCGCCGCCCTTGAGCTCGCCGAGCACGGTGAACAACTGTTCGGCCGCCTGCTGGGTCAGCTTGGCGTCGATCTCCTCGCGGTCGCCGCCGACCAGCTTGCGGCCGAACCCGACCGCAGCGCGTCCCGCGATCCCGAGCGGAATGCTCGCCAGTTTGGCGGTGCGGGCGGAACTGCTACGGGGGATGTCTGACACGTCCACCATCATGGCTGACGATTCGCCGGTTCGCCCACATGTCCGGCGCGGCGGCGGCATCCGCAGCGCGGATGTCGCGGCCACGTCCTCCTGACCAGTCGATACGTCGTCAGGTTCAGTTCAAGGGTGGTGTCGAGGCAGGCGGGTGAGCGCGCGGGCTGCGCGGCGATCAGCACGTTCAGCTCCGCCAGCGCGAGCGCGGTGGTGGCCAGGATCGTCGCAGGGTCCGCGTGCCCGACCGCGCCGAGCAACTGCGCGGCCAGGTGCGGCCACTCGTGGTCGCGCGAGGTCCTGGTGAGGTCGGCGCAGCGCAGGCAGCTGGTGCGGCCGGGCAGCACAAGCGGTCCGACGACGCCTGCCCCGTCGCGGAGCCGGACCTGCAGGTGTGGCGTCCGCGCCTCGACGAGCTCGGCCACGAATCCCGGATCGGGAACCAGCTCGTCGGCCAGGACCACGAGGGCCGACCGGTCGATCCGCGGCGCCCCGGTGCCGCCGAACGGTACCGATCTGGTCAGCCGCACCCTGCCGTCGGCGAGAGAGCCCGCGATGCCGTCGGAGAGCGGCCCGCGGCCGTGCACGTGCACGGCCGTCACGCAGCGGGGTGCGGGCGTCGCGGGCATCAACAGCGCGGCTCCCGCCAACTCGGCCAGCAGCGCCTCGATGTCGGCGGCCGCCAGCCCGATCTCGCTTGCCCGCCTGAGGATCTCGTCGCGACTGTGCTGACCGTCGAGCAGTCGTAGCAGCGCGGCCACCGCGGATGGGGCGACCGCGGTCGGCACCGTGAGCAGCAGGGCGCGCTCGGGGTCCCAGCCCAGTTGGACGGTGCCGCTGGGTCGAACCAGGATCGGGATCCGCGGATCGAGCCGCGGGCCCGCACTCAGTGCCGAGGCCGGGGTCATGTCCCGACCCTTGCAGGTGCGGCGGAACGGACGAGCGCCGCGCACCCGGTTATCCACAGGGGCCGCGGCGCCGATGGCCTGGGTTTTCGGTCCCGCCGGCTACTGCGTCGGTCGCCCGGTGTCCCCGCCCTGCTCACGCTCGCGGGCCTCGGTCGCCTCGAGCTGCGCGATCGGGTCGTCGAAGGCGCTGGTGCCGCCGCCGACCACGCGGTCGACGAATCCGGCGGGGCTGTCCAGATCGGAGGAGTCCGGCAGCAGATCGGGGTGCGCCCACACCCCGTCCCGGCCCTCGATCCCGGCGCTCTCGGTGAGCAGGTCCCACAGGCGTGACGCCTCGCGGACCTTGCGCGGTCGTAGTTCCAGGCCGACGAGCGTGGCGAACGTCTGCTCCGCGGGTCCGCCGGTGGCGCGGCGACGGCGGAGCGTCTCGGACAGCGCGGCGACCCCGGGCAGCCGGTCGCCGAGCGCCTCGGACACCACGGTCTCCACCCAGCCCTCGATGAGCGCGAGCATGGTCTCGAGGCGTTCGAGGGCCTGCTTCTGTTCGGGCGTCGTCTGCGGTTCGAAGGCGCCCTGCTGCAGGATCTCCTCGATCTTCGACGGATCGGTCAGCGCGCTCGGGTCGATGCCCTGGGCGGCCTCCTCGATCGCGGAGAAGTCCATCCGGATGCCGCGTGCGTACTCCTCGACGGTGGCCAGCAGTCGCTGCCGGAGCCACGGCACGTGGACGTACAGACGGTGATGAGCGGCCTCGCGTGCGGCGAGGAACACCAGGATCTCGCGATCGGGCTGCTCGAGCCCCTCGCTGAACTTCTCGATCGCCGTCGGCAGCAGTGCCGCGACCCCACTGGGGCCGAGCGGGAGTCCGACGTCGGTGGAGGTCAGCACCTCGGAGGAGAGCTGGCCGAGCGCCTGGCCCAGCTGGGAGCCGAAGGCCAACCCGCCCATCTGTCCGAGCATGCCCATCATCGGGCCCGCCATCTGCTTGGCCTCCTCGGGGAGACCGGTGACCCACATGCCCGAGATCTGTTCCGCCACCGGGTCGCACAGGCGCTTCCAGGTGTCGAGGGTGTTCTCGAGCCAATCTGCTGCCGTCCAGGCGACCGCCTTGGACGCCCCGGCGGGCAGGGTGGTGGCACCGTCCAGCCATACCTCCGCGAGATGGGCGGCGTCGGCGATCGCGGTGCCGGTGCCGCTCGAGATCGGAGCCACGGTGCCGAGCTGCTGGAGGGCGAGCTTCTTGGCGAGGTCGTAGTTGACCGGGCCGCTGCCGCCGGTGCCCATCGCGCTACCCATGCCGCTGAGCATCTGCCCGAACTGCGTGAGCATCTGGCCGAGCTGCGTGGGGTCGAAGCCCTCGGGTGTGAAGCCGAACGGGATCCCGCCCGGACCGGGCGAACCCTCGCCGTCCCGACTCTTGTCACGGTCGGGATCGTCGTCGGAATTCGAGAAACCAAACGGCGGATTGCTCATGGCTCAACGGTACAAGGCATCGTGGGGGTTGGTGGCGGCGGAGATGACGCTCAGCGCGAACATGCCGGGCCGCCCTCTACGCTGGGCCGGGTGAATCGACGGATGGTGACCCTGGCCGCTGCGCTGGTGCCGGTGGCGGCGCTCTTCACTCTCGGGACCGCGGTGACCGTGCCGTTCGTGGCACTCGGACCGGGACCCACCTTCAACACCTTGGGCGAAGCCGACGGCAAGCCCGTGGTCGAGATCGAGGGGATCGAGACCGATCCGACGTCGGGCAACCTCAACATGACCACCGTCTCGGTCCGTGACGGACTCAACATCTTCGAGGCCTTCGGGAACTGGATCAGTGGGCGCTACGGCCTGGTGCCGCGCGCCGAGGTGTACCCGCCGGACAAGAGCAAGGACGAGGTAAAGCAGGAGAACGAGGCGGACTTCGCGCAGTCGGAGGATTCCGCGGAGCTGGCCGCGCTGCACTACCTGGACCTGCCTGTCGCGCTCGAGGTGGTCGATGTCGCCGAGGACGGACCGGCCAAGGATGCGCTGCGGCCGGGCGACCAGCTGCTCGCCATCAACGGCACGAAGGTCCAGACCGTCGGTGAGGTGCAGCGGGCGGTTGCCGAGCTGGAGCCCGGCACCGAGATCAGCGTGCTGCTGCGTCGTGACGGCCAGGAGACGACGGTGCCGGTGACGCTCGGCGAGCGGCCGGGCGCCACGGACCGCGGCTACCTGGGGATCACCCCGCAGGAGAAGCCCCAGGTCCCGTTCACGGTCGACTTCAACCTGGCCGAGGTGGGCGGGCCGTCGGCGGGATTGATGTTCACCCTCGCGGTGATCGACAAGCTGTCGGCGGGTGAACTGAGCGGCGGCGGGTTCGTGGCGGGCACCGGGACCATCGACTCCGACGGAGAGGTCGGCCCGATCGGCGGCATCCCGTACAAGCTGCTCGCCGCCCGCGAGGCCGGGGCGACCACCTTCCTGGTGCCGTCGAAGAACTGCGACGAGGCCCGGCAGCGGGTACCCGAGGGTCTGCGGCTGGTGAAGGTGGACAACCTCGACGGCGCGGTGTCCGCGCTCGAATCGCTGAACTCCGGCGGCGAAGCGCCCGCCTGCTAGGACCGGTTTCGGCCCCGCGGCTCAGTCGTCGGTCGCGTCGAACGTCGCGTACAGCGCGTTCACCAGGTTCGGCGCGAGGTCCTCGTAGGTGAGCAGCTCGGGTTCGGCGTCGAGATCGTCGTCCTCCGGCTTGAGCTGGAGTACGCAGACGGACGGCCCGTCTCGCAGCACCGCGGCGATGAGCCGGGCCTCGCGGCGTTCGGGGTGGGCGTTCGCGGTGGCGCGGGCGATCTCGTCGGCGGCGTGCTCGTCGGTCACCACCGGCGCCACCGCGCTGTCGAGATCGGATTCGGCCGTCGGCGGCAGCACCACGATCTCCTGCACCAGGGCGCAGCCGACGACCTCCGCGGGCCAGCTGGTGGTGGACAGGAACTCGTCGAGCGCGGGGGTGCCGCCACCGATGTCCTCGGGGAACGGCTCCTGCTCGACCGGCGTCAGCTCGGCGCCGT
Source organism: Rhodococcus sp. NPDC055112 (assembly GCF_053607505.1). NCBI lineage: Bacteria > Bacillati > Actinomycetota > Actinomycetes > Mycobacteriales > Nocardiaceae > Rhodococcus > Rhodococcus sp. NPDC055112. The sequence goes on along the minus strand of NZ_JBSGTR010000048.1, from coordinate 3,330 downwards.
CCTCGAGCTGATCGATCAGGTCGGGCTCGGCGGCGGCTAGGACCGCGGTGGGGACGAGGGCGAACATCACCGGCGGTTGACCCCATCCGCCGGCGTCGACGAAGTCCGAGACCTCACGTACGCACCGGGGGAGTGCGTCGACGGAGAAGTCGGCCGGGTGGCCGTAGTACACGCCATTGCTATCGCTCACGGTCCCATCCTCCCACCCACACGTAGAGTGGTCACAACCACCGCGGCGCCTGTGCGCCGCCCGAATCACTGGAGAGTGGCACGTGGGCATGCGGCCCCCCACCGGCTTACCGTCGTTGTCCCGTCGAAGTCGAGTGCTGCTGGTGTTGGCGCTCGTTGCCGCGGCACTGTTGCTGATCGGTCCCCGGCTGATCGACACCTACACCAACTGGTTGTGGTTCGGCGAGGTCGGATTCCGAACCGTCTTCACCACGGTGCTCGTCACACGGCTCATTCTGTTCCTGGCGGTGGCGTTGCTCGTCGGAGGGGCGGTGTTCCTGGCGTTGCTGCTGGCGTACCGCTCGCGACCGGTGTTCGTGCCGGTCGCCGGGCCAAACGACCCGATCGCCCGGTACCGGACCACGGTGATGGGCCGGCTGAAGCCGTTCGGAATCGGCATCCCGGTCGCGATGGGTCTGCTCGCCGGACTGGTCGCGCAGTCGAACTGGGTGACGGTGCAGCTGTTCCTCAACGGTGAATCGTTCGGTATCAAGGACCCGCAGTTCGGCCTCGACATCGGCTTCTACTCCTTTGATCTGCCGTTCTACCGGCTCGTGCTGAACTGGCTGTTCGTCGCGGTCATCATCGCCTTCTTCGCGAACCTCGTGACGCACTACGTTTTCGGTGGGCTGCGGCTGAGCGGCAGGGACGGCGCGCTGACCAAGGCGGCGACCGTCCAGCTCGCGTTGTTGGCAGGCACCTTCGTGCTGCTCAAGGCCGTTGCCTACTGGCTGGACAGGTACTCGCTGCTCTCGAGCAGCCGCAAGGAGCCGACCTTCACCGGCGCCGGCTTCACCGACACCAACGCGGTGATGCCCGCCAAGCTGATCCTGATGGCGATCGCCGTCGTCTGCGCGCTCGCCTTCTTCGCCGCGATCTTCCTGCGCGACATCCGGATCCCCGCGATGGCCGCCGCGCTGCTGGTGCTCTCCTCGATCCTGATCGGCGCCGTGTATCCGCTGGTGGTCGAGCAGTTCTCGGTGAAGCCGAACGCCGCGCAGAAGGAGAGCCCGTATATCGAGCGCAACATCCAGGCGACGAGGCAGGCGTACGGGATCACCGACGACACCGTCGAGTACGTCGACTACACAGGTGTCGCGACGAAGCAGCCGCAGGATGTGCCCGCGGACGTGACGACGATCGCCAACACGCGGTTGCTGGACCCGAACATTCTGTCGCCGACGTTCACCGCGCAGCAGCAGTTGAAGAACTTCTATGCCTTTCCGAAGGCACTGAACATCGACCGGTACGAGATGAACGGTCAGCTGCGTGACTTCGTGGTTGCGGCGCGCGAGCTCTCGCCCGCGAGCCTGAGCGGCAACCAGACCGACTGGATCAACAAGCACACCGTGTACACGCACGGCAACGGATTCGTCGCGGCGCCTGCCAATCAGGTGACCAAGGTGTCGGGGGACAGCCAGAACAACACCGGCGGCTACCCGATCTACAGTGTCAGCGACCTCAAGACACAGCCGTCGGATCCGGCTCTGCGAGTGGACAACCCGCGGATCTACTACGGCGAGGTGATCGCCAAGTCGGACGCCGACTACGCGATCGTCGGTGCCGCGGGCGGCGAGCCGCGCGAGTACGACACGGACGACTCGAAGTACACCTACACCGGCGCCGGTGGTGTCGGGATCGGCAACTGGGTGAACCGGCTGGCGTTCGCGGCCAAGTACACCGAGCGCAACATCCTCTTCTCCGGTGCGATCGGGGACGATTCGAAGATCATCTACAACCGCGACCCCCGCGATCGGGTGAACCAGGTCGCGCCGTGGCTGACCACTGACGGCACCATCTATCCCGCGGTGGTCGAGGGCCGGATGCAGTGGATCGTCGACGCGTACACCACGCTCGACAACTACCCGTACGCGCAGCGCTCGTCGCTCGACGGATTGGTCGAGGACAGTGTGGACCAGGCCACGGGCCGGCTGCTGCCGAAAAAGGAGGTCTCGTACATCCGGAACTCGGTCAAGGCCACCGTCGACGCCTATGACGGAACGGTGACCCTGTACCAGGTGGACGAGAACGACCCGGTTCTCAAGGCCTGGATGGGCGTGTTCCCGGGCACCGTCCAGCCCAACAGTGCGGTCACCGACGATCTTCGGGCGCATTTCCGGTACCCCGAGGACCTGTTCAAGGTGCAGCGGGAGATGCTCGCGAAGTACCACGTAGACGACCCGAACGAGTTCTTCACGAACAACAACTTCTGGTCGGTGCCCAGCGACCCCACGGTGGAGACGGACAAGAATCAGCCGCCGTATTACGTGTTGCTCGGCGACCAGGAGACTGCGAAGCCGGAGTTCAAGCTGACCAGCCCGATGGAGGGCTACAACAGGGAGCTGCTGGCTGCCTACATCTCGGTCGCGTCGGATCCGAAGGACTACGGCAAGTTCACCGTGCTGCAGTTGCCGACGGAGACGCAGACGCAGGGCCCGCAGCAGGCGCAGACCGCGATGACGTCGAATCAGACGGTGGCCAGCGCGCTGTCTCTGATCAAGCAGTCGAACAAGATCCAATACGGAAATCTGCTGACGCTGCCGATCGCCGAGGGCGGCATCCTGTACGTCGAACCGTTGTACACCCAACGGAATTCGGCGAATGCCTTCCCGCAGCTGACCGCGGTGCTGGTGAGCTTCACCGACACGAAGGGCATCCGTGTCGGCTACGCGCCGACGCTGGCGGAGGCGCTGGACCAGGTGTTCGGTTCCGGGGCGGCCGCCGTGGCCACTGCACCAGGGGGAGCGCAGCCGCCGCAGAATGGGGAGCAGCAGCAGACGCCGCCGCCCGGCGGGCCGACCGTGGTCCCGCCGCCGGCGCCGAGCGGTAACGTCGACGCCGCGCTGACCGAGGTCGACGCCGCGCTCGGGGCGGTCAAGACCGCGCAGCAGAGCGGCGACTTCGCGGCCTACGGTGCGGCGCTCGACCGGCTGCAGAAGGCGGTCGACGCCTACCAGGGGCTACCCAAGTAACAGCAATCCACAGCAAAGGGGCCCTGCCATCCGACTGAATTGGTCCCCGAAAGTTGGACTGGCCAAGTAGGAGCCTAAGCGGCAAGGGCCTGGGTCCGGTATTGCACCGGGCTCAGGCCCTTGAGCTTTG